>JBILBY010000151.1:0-2953 GCA_044353415.1 Candidatus Nanopelagicales bacterium
CTGACTGCGTTCTTCTATCCGATCTTGACCGGACACTCAATTTCTTATGAGATGTGGCAGTTGCGAATGTGGCTTCCCAGCTGGGTTTAGCCAGCTATTGATTTGAAAGATCGAAGTCGCAAACTATTGGTGACTACGAAGACACTAGAAAATGCCATTGCACCCGCGGCAATTACCGGTCCAAGTAATCCGAGCATGGCAAGTGGGATTGCTGCAACGTTGTAAGCAAAAGCCCAGAACAAATTGATTTTGATAGTGCGCATAGTTGCGCGGGATAACTCAATGGCATCAACGGCTGCTGCCATGGTCGAACGTAATAAGACAATGTCGGCCGCACTTGCTGCCACATCAGCGCCTGTTCCCATTGCCAAACTTAAGTACGCTTTAGCTAGAGCCGCGGCGTCATTGATACCATCGCCGATCATTGCCACGAAATGTCCATCGTTTTGATTTGCGGTAACCAGTTCAAGTTTTGCCGACGGAGAACTATCTGCGAAGTACTGGGCAATTACTAACTGCTGACTAACTTTTTCAACTGCCACTTGGTTATCGCCTGAAGCCACAATCGGAGTGATCTTTAACTTTTGTAAATGCGCCAGGGCTGAAGTCGCGCTTGGATCTAGCGCATCAGCTAGCGCAATTACCGCAACGGCGTAGGCATCACGATAGACAACAACCACGCTGTCACCGCGAGCTTGGAATCGATCTGCAGCTTGGACAAACTCGCCTTCCGGAGCGCCCAACCATTTTGGCGATCCCAGCGCGCAAGGATGTCCTGCCACTATTCCTTGAACTCCAGAGCCACCAACGGTGTGAACTTTAGTTGCAGTTTCTTTGGTGAATTCAAACTTTCGCGCATGAGTTCGCAGGCTTGAGGCAATTGGATGAGTTGAGCTGGACTCAAGTGAGTCAACGATTTGCCAGAGTTCAGCGGGCAAGATCGTAGTAAAAACTTCCACAACACTCATCCGACCGTCAGTAAGAGTTCCAGTTTTGTCCATGATCATGACATCGATTTTCTGGCTGGACTCGATCGCATGTGGTCCGCGAATCAAAATACCAAGTTGGGCTCCCCGACCAGTTCCAACTAAAAGCGCAGTTGGCGTTGCAAGTCCCAGGGCACACGGGCAAGCAATTACCAATACTGCAATGCCAGTTGTGATCGCCAAACCTGAATCGCCAGAGATAGCAAACCAGGTAACGGCAGTAACTAGAGCGAGTGCAACCACAATCGGAACGAAGATCTCTGAAACTCGATCAACTAAGCGAGTGACTTCGGCTTTACCAGTTTGCGCTTGATGCACCAGTCTGGAGATTCCCGAAAGCACTGTGTCTTTGCCTACCGCTTTGGCTTGAATAGTGAGCGCAGTGTCAATTAAAACTGTGGCACCGATTACTTCGTCGCCCACAGTCACGGCCACCGGAAGTGATTCACCAGTGACTAACGAGTTATCAACGTGGCCAGAACCAGAAATCACAATCGCATCTACTGGAATCTGGCTGCCGGCTGGAACGTAGATCGTGTCACCGACTTTGACGTCCTCGATCGCAGTCTTAACTTGTTCGCCATTTGTAATTACCAATGCAAACTTTGGATTTAAGCTTGCCAAATTCTCGATGGCCTTTTGTGATTGCTCGCGAGCTCGGTGTTCTAGATACTTACCAAGCAGCACCAAAGTCGTAACACCTGCAGCTACTTCAAAGTAAAGTTCCGGATGATCTGACGCAGCCCCAGTTGGAAAAAGCTCCGCACTCATTTTCATGCCAACTGATCCAGCAGCCGTAAACAAAACTGCCCACATTGACCAGAGGTAGGAAACCACGACACCAAGACTCACCAACGAATCCATAGTGACTGCGCGATGTCGAGCGTTCAAAAAAGCTGCGCGATGAAATGGCCAGGCTCCCCAGATTGCAACTGGCGTTGCAAGCGCTGCACAAACCCATTGCCAATATGAAAACTGCATTGATGGCATCATCGAAAGCGTCATAAGTGGGATCGTTAACATCGCCGAGAGAATCAACCTGATGCGAAACTCGCGCACTCCGTATAACTCAACAGCCTTGCCAGAAATCGAAGCGGTGTATCCAGTCTTTTCAATCGCTGCAATTAAGGCTTCATTAGTTACGTCAGGATCAACGTCCGCAAATGCCACACCTGTGGCGTAGTTAACGGATGCTCGAACGCCATCGAGTTTTTCTAAAGATTTTTCAACACGACGTGAACAGGAAGCACAGGTCATTCCACCTACGCTGAGTTCAACGCTTCTGGCTGACATTAGTTGGGAACGAGCTCGTATCCGGCTTCATCGATCGCGGTAGCCAGGTGCGCTTGTTCTAGCGCAGCATCAGAAGTAATCGTGACCTGACCAGATTCCAAATCAACATCAACTTCAGTAACTGAGGGAAGCAATGACAGCTCCATAGTTACTGCCGAAACGCAATGACCACAAGTCATTCCTGACACATTAATTGTGGTTTGCATTCAGATCTCCTTCGCTCGCTTAATTGTACTGCGAAGGAGTTATTCGTTTACTGCGCGCTTTTCTGCAACTTCTGGATAAGTCTGCGCTGCGGCCAGGGCTGCTTTACGCGCTTTCTCCATTGCAATTGCACGTGCTTCTTCAAGACGCTTTTGTGATTCCTGAATTCGGGCAGCGCGCTGAGCCTTAAGCAGTTCAGCTTGCTCAACCATGTCTTGGCCTGTCCATGGCTTTTCCGAATCAATTACCCGGGAATAAGTAGTTGCCTTGTCGGCTTTTACATACGAAGGCAACGGGGTCTCAACTGGTTGCCAGGTGCGACGAGTTTCGGTTAACGAAATGATTTCGGTGCGGTGGTCTGGAGCTGCAGCCTGAGTTCTTGGCGCAGTTTCATCGTGAGTTTGTTGTTGCCGCACTGGACGCGGAGCATACTTTGCGTTACGTGCCGCAATCGCAGTGAATCCAGCGAT
>JBILBY010000016.1:0-10060 GCA_044353415.1 Candidatus Nanopelagicales bacterium
ACCAATAAAGCCACCGACCGCACTACCCACTCCGATACCAATAAACAGAGTGGCTGCACTCAACGCAGTTCGAGTTAGTGATGTTGTCGTTGATGCGCCATTAACAATGTCAATTACAGATCTGCCGATCCAGGCGCCAAAAATCAAACCAAGTAACGAAAAGATGCTTACAAACAATCCGCGTCGCCAGCCGGAAACCAAAATGAAAATGGCGAAACCAACCAAGATTAGATCGAGATAGAGCGGATTCAACTCGTTACTTCCGTATTTGGTGCTGGAGCTGGAAGTTCAACAATCACTGATTCATCCCAAGGGATAGACCAACCTGCAATGTCCATAAGTCGGCTGATCAATCCACCGGTGAATCCCCAGATCAACATTGATTCAACGTTGAAGCCAGGGCCAAATGATCCGTTTACATGTCGCACTCGAGTGCGATTAGCTGGGTTAATCAAGTCTGCTAACGGAATTTGATGCACGGCTTGGACTTCGTTGGCATCGATATTTGTAATCTCGTGTGGGGTGTGCCACCAACCAAGAACGGGTGTCACTTTGAAGTTAGAAGGTGGGATCCAAAGTTGCGGCAGCTCACCAAGGATTTCAATTGCGTTTGGGTTTAAGCCAATTTCTTCTTTTGCTTCTCGTAATGCGGTTTGGGAAAGTGAGCTGTCCCCTTCTTCAACACGACCGCCTGGAAATGCCGGTTGCCCAGGATGGGCCTTTAAGTGTGATGCGCGTTCAATGATTACCACTTCGCCAAAATTTTCGCGTGGCCCGAATAGAACAAGCACTGCTGCTTCGCGAGTTGATTCTTCGGGGACGGCATGCCTGGAAAGATCACTGGGCTGCAATGTTGGCAGTCGGGTGATCAATTGGTTCATCCACTCTGGTGCGCTCATCTCAATCACCAGTCTTCACTAGTTTTGCTGCTTCAGTTGGATCCGTTGGGCCTTCTCCGAAAGATGGGCACATGCTGGCCAGTTCACAGGCACCGCAAGCTGGCTTGCGGGAATGGCATACTCGGCGTCCCAAGAAAATCAAGCGATGATTCATCATGGTCCAATACTCCGACGGCATAATTTCCATGATGTCGAACTCGACTTTTACTGGATCAGTGTTCTTAGTCCACCCAAGTCTTCGAGCAATACGACCCACATGAGTGTCTACAGTTACACCTGGAACCCCAAAGGCGTTTCCTAAAACAACGTTTGCAGTCTTGCGTCCGGCTCCAGGCAATGTGACTAGTTCATCTAAAGTGTTTGGAACTTCACCGTTAAAGCGCTCAATGATTGCAGCTGACAGTCCTTTAATAGACATCGCTTTGTTGTGATAAAAACCGGTCGATCGAATGATCGCTTCGATGTCTTCGATTGGTGCAGCTGCAAGATCTGTAACTGTTGGATACTTCTCAAACAGAACGGGTGTCACCATGTTCACGCGCTTGTCTGTACATTGCGCGGATAAGACCGTTGCAACTAAAAGTTGTAGTGGATTTTTGTAATCCAGTTCGCATTTAGCGTCTGGAAACATTTCAGAAAGTTTTGTATCAATTGCAATTGCGCGAGCCTTTAAGGCAGTTTTAGATTCGCGCGGGGACATTACTTAAGACTAGATGATTAATTAACGAGCGCGTTTTGATAGCCGCTCAACGTCAAGGATCTCAACAGAACGGGTTTCTAATTTGACCCAGCCACGGCTAGCAAAATCAGCCAGTGCCTTATTCACAGTTTCGCGAGATGCGCCAACTAGTTGTGCAAGTTCTTCTTGTGTTAGATCATGATGAACGTAAAGTCCGTCATTAGTTTTAGTGCCAAACTTTTCGCCAAGCTCCAAAAGCGCTTTTGCTACCCGACCTGGCACGTCAGCAAAAACTAAATCTGACATGGTTTCATTTGTACGACGTAAACGATGTGCGAGTGCTTGAAGAAGTGACTTAGAAACTTCAGGGCGACCAGCAAGCCATGGATTTAGGTCAGTATGTCCTAAACCTAAAACTTGAGAATCTGTTATTGCGGTTGCAGTTGCGGTTCTCGGTCCTGGATCAAAGAGCGAAAGTTCACCGAACATATCACCAGGTCCTAAGACCATAAGTAGTGATTCGCGGCCATCGCCCGAAGCGTGGCTTAACTTAATCTTGCCTTCGGTTACAACGTAAAGGCGGTCGCCTGGGTCGCCTTCTTTGAAAAGATCTTGCCCCTTTTTAATCGTTTGCGGAACCATCGACTGCTTCAGCGCAATCGCAGCCTCATCATCAAGAGCAGAAAAGAGCGGGGTGTCATGCAAGTTGCTATCAATCATTTCCGGCTCCTTTCTGCTTTCTCGAATCTAAGAATTAATCGCGAACTTCGACAATCACTTCGACTTCGACCGGAGTGTTGGCTGGCAAAGCCGCTACGCCAACTGCAGAACGAGCATGCTTGCCAGCATCGCCGAAAGCTTGAATGAACAAATCACTTGCGCCATTGATTACAACTGGTTGCTTTGTGAAATCAGGAGTGCTGGCAACAAAACCAACAACTTTAACTACGCGAACTACTTTGTCTAGATCGCCAATTAGTGACTTGATTGCTGCGATTGCATTTACTGCGCACTGTGCGGCGCACTTAGCTGCAGTCTCTTCGTCAACATCTTTACCTAGCAAACCAGTTGCCATGAGTACACCGTCAACGAAAGGTAGTTGACCTGAGGTGTAAACCAAGTTTCCAGTGCGTGATGCTGGTACATAAGACGCTACCGGTGGAACTACTTCTGGAACTGTGATTCCTAATGCGGACAAACGATCTTCTACTGCGCTCATGATTTTCCTAGTCCTTTGGTCGCTTGAAATAAGCAACAAGATTTTCTGAATTCATACCTGGAATGACTGCAACCAGTTCCCAGCCATCAAGTCCGAAGTTGTCCAGGATTGCCTTGGTGTTGTGAACCAATAATGGTGCTGTCAGATATTCCCACTTAGTCATGTCACGAGCATACGACAGTTGGTGGTTTAGTAAAAATGTCGGAGTTAAGCTCCGCGAACAAACGCCACTGGGTCAAGGCGGTCATAGTCTTTGCGGGCATTCATTAGCAACTCTCGCCATGAAGTCACATTGGAGCGTCTCCGCAACAGCGCACGGCGCTCACGTTCAGTCATACCGCCCCAAACACCAAATTCGATTTCATTGTCTAGAGCATCGGCTAGGCACTCAGTGCGAACTGAACATCCAGCACAAATAACCTTCACTCGGTTTTGTGCAGCGCCTTGAACAAACAAAAGATCCGGATCTGTATCGCGGCAAGCTGCGCTGCGACTCCACTCTGAATTCCACATTGACACTGACATTGACGATTTGTATCCCCTCATACTTGGATTAACGTCGATCGATGTTTTCCCTGTCCGAAATGCTAGAGCAAACACCTTTGGCTCAACTATTGGGGTAGGCCATAGGCAATGTCAATACCTTGAGCCAGATTTTTTCTGCGAAAAGGCAACTGTTATCTATTCGATATATCCGCGTTTCGTATCGGACATAACGAGAGTTACCATTGACTAACTATGGAAAACAACCTTGGTGGAACTGGTCTAGACCGCTTTGGTCTTCTGACCCGTATAGCCACTTTTGTGGCACTCGCAGGAGTCGTAGCTGCACTGGTTGTGCTTCCGGTTATTGGTGGCATTGGGTTAGCCACACGAAATAGTGCACAGGCATTCAGCAGTCTGCCGAGTGATCTCACCAAAGTTCCACTTCCACAACAGAACACCATCGTTGATTCAAATGGCGACATTCTTGCAGTGCTTTTTGCCCAAAATCGAATTGAAGTCCCGCTGGAAGAAATCTCGCCGATTATGCAACAAGCGGTTATCGCTATTGAAGATCAGCGCTTTCTAAATCACGCTGGTATTGATTTCAAGGGAACCTTACGAGCAGCCATTTCCACTGGAGCTGGTGGTCAGGTGCAAGGTGGTTCCACCATTACTCAGCAATACGTAAAACAGATTTTGTTGACTGCTGCTACAACCAAGGAAGAGCAAGAGGCAGCCACATCGGTTTCAATTAATCGTAAGCTGCGTGAAGCTCGCTATGCAATTGCGCTCGAGAACAAACTTTCTAAAAAGGAAATCCTCGAGGGCTACTTAAACATTGCTTACTTTGGCGCTGGTTCTTATGGAGTTGAGATTGCGGCTCGTCGGTATTACTCAACCAATGCAGACAAATTGACTTTGAGTCAGGCTGCAACCCTTGCGGGACTTGTGCAGAACCCTTCACGCTTTGACCCAACTCAGTATCCGGAACGCGCTCAGAATCGTCGCGATGATGTGTTGAACGCAATGGTTAACACTGGCTACATCACGCAAGAACAGGCTGATGCTGCCAAGGCAATTTCGGTTGAATCGGATTTGGATCCAGCTGATCTTCCAAATGGTTGCACCAGTTCGATTGCACCATTCTTTTGCGATTACGTTTTGACGGTCTTGCGAAACGACCCAGTCTTTGGTGAAACTCCAGAAGATCGCGCTCGACTGTTAGACATTGGTGGTTTAACCATCGCAACTACTTTGGATCGCAAAGCTCAAGATTCGTCACAGACTGCTGTCGAGGAGCGGATTCCATTTGACGATCCAAGTGGCAAAGCTGCCTCGATCACCATGATTCGCCCTGGAACGGGTGAGATAACTGCAATGGCCCAAAACCGCAGATGGGGTCGAAGTGGTGTTGGCTATACAACGGTTAATTACGGTGCTCCAGTAAGTGCCAATGGCAGCGTTGGTTTCCAAGCTGGTTCTACTTTCAAGGCCTTCACAATTGCAGCTGCGTTTAAACAAGGTTGGGATCCATTTAAGGTAATCAATTCACCTGAGAAGAAAAAGTTTGAAGAATTTGTTGAGTGTGGAACTGGCGATAAGTTTGCACCGTACGAAGTTCAAAACTCAACCGCTTCTGGTGCATTCGATATTCTCAGTGGCACTGCTTACTCTGTTAACACATATTTCGTTGGGCTTGAAGAACAGCTAGGACTCTGTGATCCACCAGAAATCGCAAAGGCAGCCGGTGTGCAACAAGGCAACGGTGAAGACTTTGAAAAGTACCCGTGCTTCACACTTGGATGTTTTGATGTCACCACTCTCGACATGGCTGTTGGCATGGCGACTTTTGCCGCACACGGTGTTCGCTGTAACGCAATTGCAATCACTGAAGTTAAGGATCGTTACGGCAAGAATTTGAATGTCCCATCTGCAGATTGTCAGCGCACCATTGACTTGCAGGTTGCAGATAGCACCACTGCAGTTCTTGCTGGTGTTATTGATGGACCGGTAAAGGGTCGCACTGGGCAAGCAATGGATTTGGGCCGACCGGCTGCTGGAAAAACTGGAACGACAGATAGCTCGGCTGCGGTTTGGTTTGTTGGATACACCCCTGACATGGCTGCAGCGGTTTGGGTTGGTGATCCTCGCGGCGGGCAAAAATATCCGATGAAGGGTGTAACGATTAACGGTCGCTACTACTCACAAGTTTTCGGTTCCACTATGCCTGGACCGATTTGGCGAGATTCCTTAATTGGTGCTCTTGAAGGCACGCCTGAGACTGCCTGGGATTTAAACACCCTGAACGGTGTTAACGCTGGTGGACATGGAAATGAAATCACCGCAACAAAGGACAAGTGTGCTGGCCTGGAAGACGAAGAGCTGATCGAATGTAACTCCGCTTCTGCTCTTAAGAAATATGCAGCTGAGTTAGCTGCTGGCACATACGTCCTAGATCCGTTAACTGGACAGATAATCGATGTGTTAACTGGGCAAGTAATAGCTGAAACTGCAGCACCCGCATCCCCATCGGCCGCACCATCCCCATCGGCGACTTCTACCAAAACTCCATAATCTGCGCGAGAAATTTCAATTCTCCTTATTGGTCTGACAAGGTATAGATATGACAAACCTTAAAGAGCAACTACATACGGATCTAACTGCCTCAATCAAGGCAAAGGATTCGTTAACCTCTGGCACTTTGCGGATGGTGCTCGCTGCAATTACAAATGAGGAAGTTTCCGGCAAAGAAGCCCGCGTGCTTAACGATCAAGACATGATCACAGTTTTAAACCGGGAAGCAAAGAAGCGTAAAGAAGCTGCTACTGCTTACGACGATGCAAAGCGCCCAGAACTTGCAGACAAAGAACGAGCTGAGCTTGAAATCATTCAGGCTTATCTTCCAGCTGCATTATCTGACGAGGACCTGGCGAAGATTATTGCTAGTGCAGTTGCTGAAGTTGCTGCAAGTGGAGCTACTGGGCCAAGCGCGATGGGCGCGGTCATGAAAATTGTTTCACCACAGGTAACAGGTAGAGCTGATGGTGGCGCTGTCGCAGCCGCAGTTAAATCTGCACTGGCTTAGTTTCGGCAAACCTGAATTGACCCAAAGTATTTTCACGCTTGGCAGCGCAATAGTGTGTGCCTGTGAGTAGTTCAATAAAAACCAAAGTCGCTATTGGCTTAGGCATTATGTACGTGGCTTGGGGAACTACATATATCGGAATTGCATTCACGATTGAAACTATGCCGCCACTTTTGTCTATGTCCTTTAGATTCGTTGCTGCAAGTCTTGCTTTGTTTATCTTCATCGGAATTCGAAATGGTTGGGCGTCGTTGCGCTTATCCCGTAATGAGTTTGCCAGTGCGATCTTCTTGGGAGTCTTAATGCTTGGCATGGGACTGGGAACTATGGCGCTAGCTGAAAAAGTAGTTCCAATCGGAGTTGCATCATTGATTGGAGCGAGCATGCCGATTTGGACTGCGTTATTTCGCACCCTTGATAAGGATCGTCCGAGTCTTTTTTCTTTGTTGGGAATTGCAGGCGGCTTGGTTGGGATTGCAATCATCATATTGCCGGGCCAAACCATTGCAAGACCTGACTCCGGCGGGCAGAGTGTGACGCTCTGGATGCTTATCATTTTGTTTGGAAATCTTTGTTGGTCACTTGGATCGTTCATAGCGCCACGAATGGAAACTCCCAGCAATCCGTTGGTATTGAGTACATATGAAATGGCTGGCGCCGCTGGCGCCCTATTCATTGCTGGAATGATCCATCAGGAAACAATTTCAGATTTCATGGATGCCAGTGTTCGCTCTTGGGGTGGCTGGATTTATCTAGTGACAGTTGGTTCGTTAATCGGATATACGGTTTACACCTGGTTACTTGAAAATGCGCCAATCACCTTGGTCTCGACTTATTCGTATGTGAATCCAGTTGTTGCAGTTGCGCTTGGAATTGTGATTTTTAGTGAGGCGTTAACTACCAACATTTTGGTGGGTGGCTTCATCGTAGTTGTCAGCGTCGCGATAGTCGTCGCTGTCGAATCTGCTAAAAAACAAACTCTTCCGCAAGTTCAATAACTCGCTCTAATGCCTGTCGTTCGCCAATACTGATGCGAACACCTTCACCTGGGAACGGTCGAATCGAGACTGCTATTCCTTCGCTACGAAGCGCAAACTCTTCAGTTCGTTCGCCAAGCGGGATCCAAACAAAGTTTGCCTGACTGTGTGGAAGTTTGAATCCAAGTTTCGTTAGTTCTGACTCAAACCAAGTTCGCTCAGTGATTACTTCTTCGACCCGCTTAAACAATTCCGCTTCATGTTCCAATGAGGCAACAGCAGCAACTTGCGCAATGTTAGAAACTCCGAATGGCACGGCGGTTTTTCTGACAGCATCTGCGATGTTCTTTGGTCCTATGAAGTAGCCAACTCGCAAGCCAGCTAGTCCATATGCCTTTGAAAAAGTTCTTAAAACGCCGACATTTGAATGAGCCTTTAATGTGGCGATGCCATCAATTGCATTCTTGTCGCGGTTGAACTCAACATAAGCTTCGTCGATAACTACCAAAATGTTTTCTGGAACTTTTGCTAGAAATTCATTTATTTCTTGCTGGGTGACAATTCCACCAGTCGGATTGTTCGGAGTGCATACAAAAATTGCTCGAGTTTTTGGAGTAATTGCATTCAGCATTCCCGCTAAATCGTGTTGGCCATCACTGGTTAATGGCACCTGCACGCTTACTGCGCCCGCGATTGTTGCAATGATCGGATACGCCTCGAATGATCGCCAAGCATAAATCACTTCATCCCCTGCGCCGGCAACCGACTGGATGATTTGCTGACAAACGCCAACTGATCCGGTACCGGTTGCGATTTGCTCAGTTGGTACACCGAATTTAGATGAAAGTGCTTGAATCAAATTCGTCGTGAATGGATCTGGGTAGCGATTAATCTCATTAGCTGCATCAACAATGGCCGCCACAACGCTAGGTAGTGGCGAATGTGCAACCTCATTACTGGAAAGTTTGTAGGCAGTGAGGCCATTAACTGGTGCTACTTTTTTGCCCGCTTTATAAGTTGGCAGCTTGGCCATCTCAGGTCGAAGCTGTGGGTTCACTGACTCGCTCACTCTCCAAGCCTACGGGTAATTACAACAACTGAGACATCGTCGCGGTTCCAAGTAACGGAATCCTGTCGAGCCGTTGAAACAATTAAGTTTGTAAGCTCGGATGAATCTCCAGTTCGTTCTCCGGTAACAACTGATGTCACTAAGCCTTGAGTGCCAAACTCGTCACCATTTTCATCTTGAGTTTCTAGCAATCCGTCAGACACTAGGACAATCCGATCTCCAGCACTAAAGAAGATTTCTTGGCTATGCCACTCGCCACCAAATCCACCTAACATCGGTCCAGTGGGATTCAGGGTTGTAATCAAATGATTGGAATCGATCCAATAGCCCGCTGGATGGCCAGCATTAACCCACTTCGTGGGCTTGCTGATGTCGTTAGGAATTTCCAAAATTACTGCTGTGGCCAAAAGCGCATCTACGTCTGAAAGTCCGGCTGAAACTCTTTCCATCACATCACTTGGTGTGAATCCGGCAGAAAGCGCTGCAGTCATGATCGCCTTGATTTGAAGGCCGACAACTCCGGCCTCTGGCCCGTGCCCAGTGACGTCAACCATTGCAAGTGCTGTGCCCTGCGGAGTTCGGATTACATCCCACCAGTCCCCTGCGATCGCACCACTTGCAGGCAAAGTTTGCCCCGCCACATCAAGACCGAATTTTTCAGTGTCGATCAGTGTTGGCGAAAGCGCTTTTCGCATTGAGGCAACTAAGGGCGCGTTTTGTTCTAGCCCCTGCCAAGCAGCCCGAGCTAAGTCAATTTGGTTAACCAGGTTTTGCCGCATGGATTCTGCGTCGGCTGCCGCGAGCTGAATCTCGGGTGGGTTTGCAACTTCAATCACTTGATGAATAGTTCCGCTTGCAACCATGCGCAACTCAGTACGCATTTCGTCAAGTGGTGCGAGCACCCAGCGTTCAAGATAAATCCAAGCTAGAACTAACAACAAAAGGCTCACAAAAATCGACACACTTAAAGCCAACGAAAGTTGGTCTGCGACTTCATCAAGTCTGATGTCTTGCGCTACGGTGTCGCTGATTTCAGCTCTTGCCCTCAGATACACATAACGTTCCCAGACGGCTGCTGCAAGTACTGTTGCGGCAAAGAACGCTACAAATATCTGGAGTCTTCTACGTAACGTCATGGTGAAATTCTAAGTGAAAATTGATCAGCGAAAAATCAAGCTTTAACTAGCTCTGCCATTGCTTGTGCAAATAGCGAGCCATGACGATCCACTTGTTCCTGCGTTGTTGTTGGGCACATCAAAGCCATGTTGTGAAATGGCGTCATCAAGACCCCTCTATTGGACATAAAGAGGTGCATGAATTCGTCCAACTCGTCATCGCCGGCATGCATTGCTTCGGTTCCAGTTTTTGGTGCAGGGTAGGTGAAGCGGTATTCAGCGCGCGCGCCAAGTTGTGAAATCGACCACGGTACTCCGTATTCATCTAACGCTGCATTCACTTGATCTGTGTATCTAGTAGCGAGTGCAATCATGTGTTCAAATGCTTGTTCCGTTAAAACTTCACCAAGTGTTGCTCGCATTGCCGCTAGTGACAATGCGTTACCAGCAAGAGTTCCACCGATGCCACCAACATCTAGTAAGTCTGCTTCGGTGTGGGAATTAATCAGGTCAACAACTTCTTGCTTAAAG
>JBILBY010000152.1:0-2933 GCA_044353415.1 Candidatus Nanopelagicales bacterium
GTACCTCTCGATCAGCAGCACTGACACCATTTCGGATTCTGGCAACTGCGTATGTGGACATTTTCCGCGGCGTGCCATTACTACTCGTGATTTTGTTGATTGGTTTCGGTGTTCCGGCACTTCGGATCGAAGGTCTAACCAATAGCGTTCTGATTCTTGGTACAACCGCCGTAGTGCTTACTTATTCGGCCTACGTTGCCGAAGTAATTCGAAGTGGAATTCTCTCAATTCATCCAAGTCAGCGCGCCGCAGCTCGCTCCCTTGGATTGAGCTCTTCGCAAACTATGCGCCACGTTGTTTTGCCGCAGGCACTTAAGCGGGTAGTTCCACCTCTACTTAATGACTTAGTTGCACTCTTAAAAGACACTGGCTTAGTTTCGATTCTTGGCGTGACAGACGCGGTGCGGGCTGCGCAAATCGCTAGTTCACGTACATTCAACTACACGCCTTATGTAACGGCTGCAATCTTGTTCTTGTTAATCACAATTCCACTGACTCGCTACACGGATCGAGTTTTGGCTAAGTCGATTAAGCGTCAGAATGCGCAGGGCGCAGCATGAACGTATTAGAAGTTAAGAACCTTCGAAAGAGTTTCGAAGACAATCTAGTTTTGAACAATCTTTCATTAGTCGTTCCAGATCACACAGCTACAGTTTTGATCGGCTCATCCGGCTCCGGTAAGTCGACATTGTTACGTTGCATCAATTTGCTAGACACCATCGATGACGGCTCGATTTATCTAGATGGAAAAGAAATTTCTGACCCAGAAATTAACGTTGATGAAGTTCGAAAAAGCCTTGGCATGGTTTTTCAGTCATTTAATCTTTTCCCACATATGAGTGTCCTCGACAACATTACGCTTTCACCAATTCGAGTTCACAAAGTTTCAAAAACCCAAGCGCGTGATGAAGCAATGACATTACTACGGCGATTTGATTTAGCAGACAAAGCTGATCAATATCCGGATCGATTAAGCGGCGGTCAACAACAACGTGTTGCAATCATTCGATCAATTGCAGTTAAACCGCGACTACTTTTGCTTGACGAAGTTACTTCTGCGTTAGATCCAGTTTTAGTAAATGAAGTTCTATCAATTGTTCGTGACTTAAAATCTGATGGCATGGCGATGGTGTTAGCAACTCATGAAATGGGATTTGCTACTCAAGTAGCAGATGAAGTTTGCTTCTTGAAGGATGGCAACATCATTGAGCGCGGTCCGGCGTCTCAAGTAATTTCAGCGCCGCAACAAGATGAAACTAAAGATTTCCTTCGCCGGGTTCACGAAGCCGGACGACTTTAAGCGCCTGGGTGATCAATAACTCGTGCGTGAAGCGAGGTCCTACCTTGCAAAGCAGCGCGAACCGCTCGGTGCAAACCATCCTCTAAATACAGTTGGCCATTCCAACGAACTACGTGTGCAAATAGATCACCGAAGAAAGTTGAATCGCTGGCTAGCAATGCATTTAAATCCAAGGTGCTGCGAATCGTCGACAAATCTGAGAGCTTTATTTGGCGTGGAGCCAAGGCGCCCCATTCGTCACTGGCAATTGAAAGCTCTGGATATGGGCGCTCATTTAGGACTGACTTAAAGATCACACTTAAACAATAGGGAAAACCCTGCTAAGTATGGGTATTTCACTTTTTGGGTATGTCGCTAGCAGCGAACAAGGCTCACATAATGGTGAAAGCGTTTAGCGGTCAGGGCCATTGGGTAGTACCGTAAAGATTCAAATAAATACGCAAATTTAAAGGGCGTTGGTTTCTAGAGCATGAAGATAAAGTCAGTTTTTCGATCCCCACTTACTTGGATAATCCTTGCCGTAATGGCGTTGTTGATTGGCAGCAACACAATCACTGGCAGTGGATCAACTGAAAAAGTAGACACCTGGAAAATCGTTGACGACATCCAGCAGG
Source organism: Candidatus Nanopelagicales bacterium (assembly GCA_044353415.1). Classification (GTDB taxonomy): domain Bacteria; phylum Actinomycetota; class Actinomycetes; order S36-B12; family UBA5976; genus UBA5976. The sequence goes on from JBILBY010000152.1 coordinate 1,915, forward strand.
GTCGCGCAAAGTCTGTAACTTTGGTCGATAAAGACCAGTTGATTAACGTCATTCTGACTGACGACACAAAACTTTCCGCCAATTACATTGCTGGCCAAGGAACTGACTTAGTTGATCTTCTAGAGTCTGAAAAGACTAAAGGTAACTTGCCAGACGGCTACAACGTTATTGTTCCAAAGCAATCTTTCTTGGTTAGCTTGCTGGCTTCCGTTCTTCCAATCATTTTGATTTTGGGTTTGCTGTTCTATTTCATGGGACAAATGCAAGGTGGCGGCAAAGTCATGCAGTTTGGTAAATCAAAAGCCAAAATGATCACCAAAGATATGCCGCAAACAACTTTTGCTGATGTTGCGGGTGCTGATGAAGCCGTGCAAGAACTTGAAGAAATCAAAGAGTTCTTGCAAGAGCCAGCAAAGTTCCAAGCACTTGGCGCAAAGATTCCAAAGGGTGTACTTCTATATGGAGCGCCAGGAACAGGTAAGACTTTGCTTGCCCGCGCAGTAGCTGGCGAAGCTGGCGCACCATTCTTCTCAATTTCAGGTTCTGACTTTGTTGAAATGTTTGTTGGTGTTGGTGCAAGCCGGGTTCGCGATTTGTTCGAACAAGCTAAAGCAAATGCTCCAGCAATTATCTTCATCGATGAAATTGATGCAGTAGGTCGTCATCGCGGAGCCGGTATGGGTGGTGGCCACGACGAACGTGAGCAGACTCTGAACCAGATGCTTGTCGAAATGGATGGCTTCGATGGCAACACCGGAGTAATTCTGATTGCTGCAACTAACCGTCCCGATATTTTGGATCCAGCCTTACTTCGCCCAGGTCGCTTTGATCGACAGATTTCGGTGGATGTGCCGGATCTAGTTGGCCGTCGCGACGTGTTGGCTGTGCACGCTAAGGGTAAGCCAATCGCCGAAGATGTAGACCTAATGGCAGTTGCTCGTCGCACTCCAGGGTTCTCGGGCGCCGACTTAGCTAACGTTTTGAACGAAGCAGCTTTACTTACTGCTCGCACTGATCAA
>JBILBY010000153.1:0-2912 GCA_044353415.1 Candidatus Nanopelagicales bacterium
ACGAAAACGCCAGCTTCAGGATCTCCGACGAAACCTTCGCGTGGATTGTCTTTTGTGATTCGACCAATTCCAGTTGAACCATGCACGGTGTGATGTGGCTGAATCATCTTTAAGTTTTCTTCGTGAGTTGCAAGATACTTCTCAGCAATCATTGGGCCGAACAAAACGTCTTCCATTGGATCGCCAACCTTTGAGCCAGCAACCTTGTCTGCGTACATCTTCAGGAACTTGTCGTAAACCGAATCATGGATCCACAAAGTTCCAAGTGAAGTACAGCGCTGGCCTGCAGTACCGAAGCCTGCGAACAATGCGCCATCAAGAGCTAACTCAAGATCTGCATCCGGCATGATGATCATTGGGTTCTTGCCACCAAGTTCAAGGCAAGCACTCTGAATGTATTCGCCGACCTTGGCACCAATTAGACGGCCAACTTCAGTTGAACCAGTGAAGCCAACCTTGTTGATGGTTCCTTCATCAAGACCCTTGACCATGCCTTCAAAAGTTTCTTTACCTTCTGCGACAACAGTGATAAGAACATCCTTTGGCACACCTGCCGCATGGAAGATCGCAGTCATTGCCTCAGCAACTGCTGGGGTGAATTCAGATGGCTTCCAAACAACTGAGTTGCCAGTAAGCAGAGCCGGAATGATGTACCAAGATGGCACCGCAGCTGGGAAGTTACCAGCGGTGATGATCAGCGCAGTGCCAACTGGCATGCGGAAAGTGAACAAGTTCTTGTTTGGCATTTCACTTGGAACAGTTTGACCGTAAAGACGGCGACCTTCACCAAGGAAGAAGTCACAGGTATCAATTACTTCTTGTACGTCACCTAGAGCTTCGCGGTAAACCTTGCCCATTTCACGGGTAACAAGCTTGGAAAGGGCTTCCTTATTGTTCTCGAACAACCGACCAGCGTTAGCAATTACTCGGCCACGTGCTGGGGCTGGCATTTTTGCCCAGGCCTTTTGAGCAGCCTTGGCACGACGCGCTGCAGCAGCGATGTCATCGGCAGTTGCCAGTTTTGTCTCGACGACTACGTCGCTCAAGTTGGTTGGATTTAGAGATTTGAAGGTGGACACCCGGGGCCTCTTTCATTGACGATAAAGTGATTTACATGTCTAACAATGCCACTTCGAACCAGCAAACTGTAGCCGGGGTAATCCTGGATCTGCTCTGGGAAGCAGGTGTAAAGACCACTTTCGGTATCCCTGGTGTTCATAACTTGGCATTCTGGGACGCACTTGGTCCAAATCGCCCTGCCATTGTTGGAGTTCGTCATGAACAGACCACGGCATACGCTGCCGACGGCGTAGCGCGCACCACTGGATCCCTCGGTGTGGCATTGACCACAACTGGTCCAGGAGCTGCAAATACCCTTGGCGCATTTGGTGAAGCGGCAATTAGTGGGTCACCGGTGTTTGTAATTTCTTCCGAAGCACCGATTGGAAAACGTTCCAAAGATGGCGCTCGTGGCTTACTCCACGAGATGGATGATCAAGCCGCAATGTTTGCTCCCCTAGCTAAAAAACTTGCTGGTATCTCGATGGCCGTCAGTGTTACCGACGGCGAGACGGCAGTTGATGTAGCAGCTGAAATGATTCGCGATTTACTTCGCGCTCCAGTAGGTGCTGGATACCTAGGAATTCCAGCTGATGTTTTAGGTCAGCAATTCACCGGCACCAAACCAAAACTTGAAATTGGTCAAGAAGTAATTGAAATCGATATTTCTGCAGCCCAGGCCGCACTTGCTGATGCTAAGAAAATTGTGATTTGGGCCGGTGGCGGCGCAGTCAATTCTTCTGATTCAATCTCGGCACTTGCAGCACACTGGAATGCACCCATTCTGACTTCATTTGCTGGTCGCGGAATCGCTGCCGATTCAACACACACATTGGTTGCGCCAATTCATGAGCCAGAAACTGAAGCAGTATTAGCCGAAGCTGATGCACTTGTTGTTTTTGGCAGCCAACTAGATGGCATGAACACCAAGAACTGGGCAATCGCCTGGCCAAAAACCATTGTGTTGGTTGATGTTGATCCGACAAAGACAATGCGCAATGTTGATCCAACTGCTGTTGTCATGAATAACAACATTGATGGTGTGGCGGCGGCATTCGTATCCGGTACTTCAACTCGCAGTTCATGGGTTGATGTTGCGTCTGTGAACAAGACAGTTCGCGATCGACTTCGAGTCGGCGAAAAGTCCAAGCGTGGAATTGCACTTGTTGAAGCAATCGAAAAGCATTGGCCAGCTGATGGCACGATCGTTTGCGATATGTCAGTTTGTGGGTACTGGACTGGTGTTTATGCAGAACAGCCAAGACCGCGACGCATTGTTTATCCAGTTGGTTGGGGAACTCTAGGTTTTGGTTTGCCAGCAGCGATTGGACCCGCAGCAATTGGTCAGCGCACCCTTGCAGTTTGTGGCGATGGTGGCGTGGCATTTGCGCTTGGAGAACTTGCAACTATCGTGCAGGAAAATTTGCCTTACACGCTATTGATCGTCGATGACGGTGGCTATGGAATGTTGCGTTACGACCAGCAAGTTATGGGTCATCCAGAACGCGGTGTTGATTTAGTTTCGCCAGACTGGGCAATCCTTGCGCAATCATTTGGGCTTTCATTTACTGAAACCACAATTGAAGATTTAGGCGATGCTTTGGATCTAAAGCAGCCAGGAATTATTTTGATTCGCGAAACTTTGTACCCACCAAAGAGCACCAGCCCGCGTTGGGGCGAAAAGTAAATCTAATCGAACTTTTTGCCGGTTAGCTGTTCGTAAGCAGCAACATAGCGTTCGCGAGTTTTCTCAATAACTTCATCAGGCAACGCCGGTGGTGCTTCCCCAGAATTTTTATCCCAACCTGATGCAGGTGATGTCAACCAATCGCGCACGAATTGCTTGTCATATG
>JBILBY010000154.1:0-2911 GCA_044353415.1 Candidatus Nanopelagicales bacterium
ATCTTCGTTTATGTGCGTCATTGGTGGCAGGCCGAGGCGATCTAGGGCTTCGCCTTCCATCGGCACACAAATTACGCCAGATGTGTAGCGGTTCATGAAACCGATTGCTTCTGCGGTGGCTTTAACGCCAGCCAGAATTAAGTCGCCTTCATTTTCGCGATCTTCGTCGTCGACAACTACAACTTGCTTGCCTTCGCGAATCGCAAGGATGGCATCTTCGATGGAATCCAGTCTGGTCATTGCGCAGCTACTAACTTCTCGACGTACTTTGCCAAGACATCAACTTCAAGATTCACGCGATCACCAATTTGGCGAATACCTAATGTGGTCTTTTCTAAAGTAGCGGGAATCAAGGAAACCGAAAAAGTTGAATCAGTTACCGCAGAAACCGTAAGTGAAGTGCCATCGATTGTGATACTTCCCTTTTCAACTACGTACTTAAGCAATTCTTTTGGCGGGGTAATTGTTACTACATCCCAGTTTTCGGAATGTTCACGTGCGGAAACTGTGCCAACTGCATCCACGTGACCTTGAACTAAATGTCCACCAAGGCGAGTGGCAAGTGTGACGGGACGTTCCAGGTTTACTTGCGAGCCAGCAAGCAAATCACCGATAGTGGTGCGGTTAATGGTTTCGCTCATTACGTCGGCCGTAAATTGGTCACCGTTTTGCTCAGCAACTGTTAGACAAACGCCGTTTACGCAGATTGAGTCGCCCAAATTGGCATCACTTAGGACAGTTGGTCCTTCAATAGTTATGCGGATGGCGTTGTCCGGCAGAGCCTGAATCGCGGCAACGCGACCAAGTTCTTCGACAATTCCAGTAAACATGCTCCGCCTTAACGAGTAGTGAAATGCACAAGTAGGTCTAATCCAACACGATCTACTTGGTATTCGGGAAATCGTGACGCATTAGCAAGGGTATTTACGCCAAAACTTCCAATTGCTGGCTTTCCAGATCCAAGGATCACAGGTGCCTGGAACCAGTAAACCTCATCAACAAGGTTTGCGCTCCATAGTGATTGTGAGACATGTGATCCAGCCTCAACTAAAACACTATGCACGCCATAGCTTTGCCAAAGTTCGGTGATTACCTTCGAGAGATCTCCGGCCATTCGAATGGCAGGTTTCTCGCCAGTAAAGATTTGGGAATCGGCTGGCAAGTCGCGGTCGCCAACAATTACGCGAAGCGGTTGCTTGTCTGCTGGCAAGGAACGCACGGTTAGCAATGGATCGTCAGCTAACACGGTTCCAGTGCCAGTCACAATTGCCCCAACACTTGCACGAATCTCTTGCACTCGTTCTCGCGCAGGTTCACCTGTGATCCATTTGCTAGTACCGTCCTCGGCTGCCACAAAACCATCAAGTGTGGTTGCAGTTTTCCAAATCACCCAAGGACGATTGTTTTGCTGCGCAAAATTCCAAGATGCATTCAGTACTGTTGCTAGTTCTTGCTGCAAACCAACTTCAACTGCAATCCCAGCAGCTTGCAAAGTCTTAACGCCACCTGACATTGCCTGGTGTGGATCAGTCTGTGCAACTACAACTTTGGTGATGCCGGCAGCAATAACAGCTTGCGCGCATGGGCCAGTTACACCTTGCGCGTTGCATGGCTCCAAAGTGCAATACAAAGTTGCGCCAATTGATTTTGATCCGGCTTGGGCAATTGCCATAACTTCAGCGTGCGCAGTGCCGCTGCCTTCGTGCCAACCTTCGCCAACGATGTTCCCGGCGGTATCAACAATTACTGCGCCAACTCTTGGATTGACGTCGCGTGACAAATCAATTTTGCCGGCCAGTTCAATCGCGCGTGACATAAAAGTGTCGGAAGACATTAGTTTCCGCACCACCACGAGGCATCAGTTGCGCCTTGTGCCTTTGCCCGTAAGTTAGCGATTGCTTCAACCGGATCAGCTGTGTTGTAAACCGCAGAGCCAGCAACAAATGTGTCTGCGCCAGCATCGGCGCATTGTTCGATGGTGCTTAGTGCAACGCCACCATCAACTTGAATCCAAATATCTAGACCAAGGTTCTTCACCAGTTCGCGGGCCCGCTTAATTTTTCCCAATTGATCTGCCATGAAAGATTGCCCGCCAAAACCTGGTTCGACGGTCATGATCAAAATCATGTCTAGTTCTGGAAACAAATCTTCGTAGTGATCAAGTTTGGTTCCTGGCTTTATTGCCATTCCAGCGCGAGCTCCATGGTTGCGAATGTCTCTGGCAACTTGGCGCGGGTTAGTTGCCGCTTCCACATGGAAGGTGACGCTTTTCGCGCCTTGCTCGGCGTAACCCGGAGCCCAGCGATCGGCATCGTTGATCATTAAGTGGCAATCAACTGGGGTTGAAACTTCGCGAATGATTGATTCAACAACAACTGGGCCAATGGTCAGGTTTGGGACAAAGTGATTGTCCATGACATCAACGTGTAACCAGTCGGCGCCATCAGCAACTCGCTGACATTCAGCAACTAAGTTGCCAAAGTCAGCAGAAAGTATGCTCGGCGAAATTCGTAGACCCACGGCTTAAGCCTAGCCAAACCACTCGGGCTATGCGGTCCTGCGCAATAGGGCTAAGAACATGCCATCTGTGTGATGGACGTCTGGACGAAGTCGCAGATTCATTGAGCCTTTTGGCAGGTTTAGTTGTGGCAGAACTGGCGAAACATCCACGGTTTCAAAGTTCGGATTTCGCTTTAAGAAGTTGGCAACGATTGCATCAGTTTCAGCCAAGTGCGGCGAGCAAGTTGCATAGCCGACTACCCCACCTACGCGCACGAGTTCCCCGGCTTTTGCCAACAACTCTTGCTGTAAGGCAGTTAGTGGCGGGATGTCACTTGGTTGGCGGCGCCATCTAGCTTCGGGGCGACGACGAAGTGCGCCTAAACCAGTACATGGCGCATCAACCAGAATG
>JBILBY010000017.1:0-9894 GCA_044353415.1 Candidatus Nanopelagicales bacterium
CTGAGGTGCAAACTTGGTGGATCTCAGATCCAGCAACTCCGGCTAAAACTCCACAAGAAATTCAATACCCAGCAGCGGGAACGAATAATGCAAAAGTTGGACTTGAGAAGATATCAGTCAGTGGTGCACGTGAAGCAATTCGCTGGGATGTCGATGCATTCGAATACTTGATTTCGGTTTCCTGGCAAAAAGATTGCAATGCCTTAATCACCGTTGCTGACCGAGCGCAACAACAATTCGTCACTTATTCAGCAGGCACCTCTGGGTTAGAGAATGTGCATGAAGTGACCGACCATGAATTCGTCGAAGTAATTCCTGGCCAACCACGTTGGCATAACGGGCAAATCGTTTCAGTCGTTGATAATCGCCAGACCGATACTCGGGAATTACAGATTTCTGGAAAAGCAATGTCACCGGCTGGACTTCAAGTTATGTCAGTTATCGATATCAAGGATGACTATGTAGATGTTGTTGCGACTCAGGATGCTTTGTCGCGAGACTTGATTCGTCTAGGGTTTGACGGATCCATCACGGAGATTTCGCAGGGTGGAATTGCTAGCGCAACAACTACTTCCGCAGAACTTCAAGTTGTAGTTGAATCGCGTCTGGATACTCATACCCGGAGCTACCAGCTCCGTCGTGGCGTAAAGACCGAACACTATTTTGACTCTCTGGCCGAGTCACCGAATTTCACATCACAAGTTCACGTGCTTCAGACTGGATCTCACCAAGTAAACACGGCAGTGTTGTTTCCACAAGACCATGTGTACGGCAGCAAAAAACTCCCAGTCATGATGCGGCCATACGGTGGTCCGCACGGTCCACAAGTTCAAAATGGTGCGCTCAGTTATGCAATTGATCAATGGTTTGCTGATCAAGGATTTGTTGTGATCATTGCTGACAATCGAGGTACCGGTGGTCGCGGCCCAGCTTGGGATCATGCGATTTACCAAGACTTTGTTACGCCGGTACTTGATGACCAAGTCGCTGCCATTGCCGATGTGGCTAAGCATTTTCCTGATGATGTTGACGCTAGCCGTGTCGGTATAACTGGCTGGTCATTTGGCGGCTACTTATCTGCCTTGGCTGTAATGAAACGACCAGATGTTTTCCATGCCGCAGTTGCTGGGGCTCCAGTTACTGAATGGCTTTGGTATGACACTGCATACACCGAGCGCTACCTCGGCCATCCAGAGAAGTTTCCCGAGATTTATGAAGACCACTCATTAATGCCTATGGCAGGCCAACTTGATCGACCACTTATGTTGGTTCACGGACTCGCTGATGACAATGTTGTCGCGGCTCATTCACTTTCGTTGAGCGGCGCACTTTTGGCAAATAAGAAACCACACACTCTGCTGCCACTATCTGGTGTGACTCATATGACGCCTCAAGAAATCATTTCGGAGAACTTGATGCTGCTAACAGTTGAGTACTTAAAAGAACAACTCGGAGTCGAATAACTTCGGAGTTAACTTATGAAGTCATTTCCAGAAGCAGAATTCATGCCAGTCGTATCCATTGGGTAATGGCATGCGACTATGTGGCCAGTAGTTAGCTCACGTAATTCTGGAACTTCTGATTCACACCGTGCCTGGGCCTTGAAGCAACGAGTTCTAAACACGCAGCCGCTTGGTGGATTACTTGGACTTGGCAGATCACCACTCAAGATAATTCGTTCTCGAGAACGCTCTAGATCTGGATCTGCAATCGGAACTGCTGAAAGAAGTGCATGCGTGTAAGGGTGCAATGGCGATTGGTAAAGAACATCTTGTGGCGCTTGTTCCATAATCTTGCCTAAATACATAACTGCAACGCGATCAGAAATATGTCGAACTACCGATAAATCGTGTGCAATGAAGATGTATGCAAGACCAAACTCTTGTTGGATGTCATCCAAAAGGTTTAGCACCTGCGCTTGAATCGAAACGTCAAGAGCTGATACTGGCTCATCACAAACAATTAGCTTTGGCTTGAGTGCAATGGCTCGGGCAATACCGATTCGTTGACGTTGTCCGCCAGAGAATTCGTTTGGATAGCGGTTGAAGTGCTCTGGATTTAATCCAACGCGATCCATTAGGCCTTGCACAGCTTTCATGATGCCACCCTCAGGCTTTACGCCTTGGACGCGAAATGGTGCACCGATGATGTCGCCGATAGTGTGCCGTGGGTTAAGCGATGAAAATGGATCTTGGAAAATCATCTGCATTTCACGGCGAAGCGGAACTAAATCCTTCTTCTTCAGGTTTGTAATGTCCTGTCCGTTGAATTCAATCGATCCTGCAGTTGGTTCGATCAAGCGCAGCATAGCTCGACCTGCAGTTGATTTGCCACAACCACTTTCGCCAACAAGACCGAGGGTTTCGCCAGGGAAAACTTCAAGGTTTAACCCATCAACCGCACGGACATTTCCAACCACTCGGTTGAATAGTCCGCCACCTTGAATTGGGAATAGCTTTTGCAAGTCCTTAACTTTAAGAATTGGCTCAGTCATGACTACAACCTGCCAATCTTGCGTTCAGATCGAATTGCCGTGCGCTGCGATTCGGAAAGATGACACCGAGCTTCATGGTCTGCAGAAACTGCCAGCAAGTCTGGGAAGTGGTTGGCACACGCATCTCCAGGTACTTGATCCTTAAACGTGCAGCGCGGAGCAAACACGCAGCCTTTAGGGAGATTAAGTAGTGATGGCGGGGAGCCAGGAATTGGATCAAGCTGTTCTTTCTTCGCCGAAATTTGGGGAATCGATGCCAGCAAACCCCAGGTGTAAGGCATTTGTGGTTCGTAGAAGATTTCGCGAACTGGTGCATGCTCAACTGCGCTACCGCCATACATAACCAAAACTTCATCGGCTAGATCAGCAACCACACCTAGATCATGGGTGATCAAAACGATTGCAGTACCGAATTCTTTTTGAAGTTCCCGCAACAAATCTAAAATCTGCGCTTGCACCGTAACGTCCAAAGCAGTTGTTGGTTCATCTGCAATCAATAGCTCTGGGCCATTGATCAATGCCATTGCAATCATTACACGTTGGCGCATGCCGCCGGAAAGTTGATGTGGGTACTCGTCCATACGTTGCTCAACTGATGGAATACCAACTTTTGTGAGCATCTCAGCAGCGCGCGATCGTGCTTCTGATTCCTTTATCTTGTTGTGTACCAGAACTGCTTCGGCTAATTGATCGCCAATCGTGTAATAGGGATGTAACGCACTGAGTGGATCTTGGAAGATCATTGCCATTTCATCACCGCGAAGTTTGCGTACTTCTTCTGGATCAGCGCCAATCAATTCTTTGCCATTGAAGAACACTTCGCCGGAGATCTTTGTATTCGCTCCAGTTAACAATCCCATCACAGCCAGGCTGGAAACACTTTTACCTGAACCGGATTCACCGACAATAGCTAAAGTCTTGCCACGTTCTACGGTGTACGAAACATCATTAACTGCATGCACGATTCCGTCATCAGTAGTGAATTCAACATTTAAATTCTTAACTTCTAAAATCACATTTGTCATGTCAGGCGCACCCGAGGATCGATTGCGGCATAAAGAATGTCAACGACCAAATTCGCCACAATGACAAACACTGCTGCAACAAGCACCGTTGCCGTGATTGTTGGTAAGTCGTATTCAGTTACTGCGCCAATGGCCAGTCGACCAAGTCCTGGCAAACTGAAAATGTATTCCGTAATAACGGCGCCACCAAGTAAGCCAGCAAGATCTAAACCGGCCGAAGTAACAATCGGTGTTAAGCCGGCCCGGAAAGCATGCTTGCGGAAAACTACTCGCTCGGAAAGTCCCTTAGCTCTAGCGGTGCGGATGTAATCCTCACCCATAGTTTCCAACATCTGGGAGCGAGTAAGTCGGGCGTAATACGCTGCATAAAGAATTGCCAGCGTAACCCAAGGCAAAAGCATGGTCTGGAAGAAAGCTACTGGATCGTCAAACGGTGATTCATAATCTGGATACGGCAACAAATTCCAGCGCACGATGACGAAAACTAAAAGTAGTAACCCAACAAAGAAAACTGGAAGTGAATATCCAATTAAGGAAATGCCCATGATGGTTCGGTCTTGCCATTTACCGTGATTCTTTGCAGCTACGATTCCGGCTGAAATTCCAATGAGCATCCAAAGTGTGAAGGCACCTAGTGCCAAGTACATAGTTACCGGAAGTGCATTAACGATCATCGTGGTGACTTCTTCACCATTTCGGAATGAGTAACCCAAGCATGGAGTTGAACATTCAAATGTGGCTGAGCCGCTGCCATAGGTGCGGCCGACAAATATGCCCTTAATCCAATCCACATACTGAACATAAAGCGGTTGATCAAGACCGAGTCTGATTCGATTTGCGGCAATAATATCTGGCGTGCAAACTTTGCCACAAGTTAATCGCGCCGGATCGGTTGGCACGGCATTGAACAACAAGAAAGTGATAATGCTCAAGATTGTCAACATAAGAATCATGACAAAAACTCGTCGCACGATGTAAGGGAACATCATCTACCTTTCTGTGTTTGGTTGAAATTCACGAAGGCAGTCTGCGGGCAAACCGAAGTTCGCCCGCAGACGCCAACGTTAGTTAACTAGTTAACTGCTAGTGCTGCGTATGGCCAAGAGCCGTACGGTCCCCAAATGTAGGCACCGCTAACCTTTGAGCCATGAATGCGCTGTTCCTTACCAAAGCGGGTAGGTAAAGCAAGTGCCAATTCCATTGACTTCTTGCTTAGTGCCTGCCAAGCCTTAGCTTGTTCTGCGCGATCTGTGATTACCTTTGCAGCTTCTGATTCAGCCAAGAAGGCTTCGTCATCCCACTGTGAAAGGTTGAATCCACCATTTGCAGCAAACAGTTCAGGAACAACTGTTGATGCATTTGACCAGTCTGGACCCCAACCACCAGCAGACATTGAGCCCTGCTTTTCTGGATCAAGAACGACGCCGTAGTAGCCGCCTGGTTCTAGTGGGTTAAGTGTGGCAACGATGCCACCCTTTGCAAGTGATGCAACTAGTGATGCAGCAGCCTTGTCATTGGTTTCGCTTTGTGCGTAATCAATCACGAATGGCTGAGGGAATGCTTCGCCAGAATCAGCAATTAACTTAAGTGCTAACTCTGGGTTGCCTTCCGCTGGAACTGCTTCGCCTAGAAGACCGTCCCACAAGCCAGTTGGTGCATAGTCAGCACCAATGTTTGGCTTTACGACACCATCTGCATAGTCACCGGCATACTCGCCACCAGCAATTGTGCGAAGTTCGTCACGGTTTACAGCGGCAAGGATTGCTTGACGATGCTTAACGTTTGGAACCTTCTTGGTGTTGATTGCGTAGTAACGGACGTATGGATCTAGTTCGTTGTAACGACGCTTTTCGTACTTAGCATCAGAGAAGACGACAGCAAGCTTTGCTGAGTCAACACCATCTGGCGAAATTGCCATCTGGTCATCGCCAGCATCAGCCATCAAACGCTCTGTGATAACTGCTGCTGGAACTGCGAATACATACTCAATACGATCTGGGAATGCGCCACGGAAGGTATCCGTTGCTGGATCCCAGTTTTCGTTGCGAACCAAGACAAGCTTGTCCTTCTTTACGTAGGACTCAATCTTGTATGGGCCGTTTGACAATACGTTGTCATCATAAGTTTCACCGGTGTCAGCATCTTCACGAACTGCAGCGAATGAACTTAGGGTAACTGCGTAGTTGAAGTCAGATGCAGGCTTGGCAAGATTGAAAGTAATCTTGTTGCCTTCACAAACAACAGCTGCGTCGTATGATGCCTGACCAGCAGCGTCATCTACATATGGGCCCTTGTAATCGGTGACATTAAGCATTGTCATCGCATAAGCAGGTCCATCAGTAATGATGTCGGTTGCGAAGGTGCGAGAGATGCCGTACTTGAAATCTTCACAAGTTACATCCTTGCCGTCTTCCCACTTCATGCCGTCCTTAAGAGTGAACTCCCAAGTTAGACCACCATCAGGTGTGGTACCAGTATCAGTAGCTGCATCTGCAACTAGCTGGCTGGCTTCATTGTTGTCCTTGCTCACTGTGTACTGAGTAAGGGTTCGGTTTAGGTAAGCGCTAGCAAAAGCTAGATCTTCACCTGTGTAGTTACGCTGTGGATCTAAGTGCAAGATCTGCTCTGCTTCTGTAAGGATGTAGAGAGTTCCGCCTTTCGAGCCATCTCCTGTCGCTGTGTCACTTCCGCCACCGCATGCGGTTAGCAAAAGAGCCAGCGACACTGCACCAACGCCGAAGCGGATGCCTGTCGACTTCTTCATATTTCCTCCATTGAGATATGGGTTGACCACATCTTTAGGTCGTGATTCGGGTGAATCACTTTTCATCAATCCCCCGGTTGAGGTTTTGATTTTTTCAGTTCTCGAGAAACTGAAAAACTTAGTTTCGATCTGCCTTTGGATCTAAGGCATCACGTAAGGCGTCACCTAGCAGGTTGAACGAAAGTACTGCTGCTAACAACATTGAAAGTGGTACAAAGAAGTAAAACGGATCAACTGTGAAATAGCCGACCGATTCTTGCAACATAGATCCCCAAGTTGGAGTCGGTGGAATTACCGAAATTCCAAGATAGGCAAGGGCTGCCTCTGCGCCAATTAGTCCTGGCATTGCAATTGTGGCGTAAACCAAAATTGGTGCCCAAAGGTTTGGGAGTAATTCACGAAACAGAATTCGTCTCTTGCTCGAACCAATAGATACTGCTGCCTCGACAAATTCGCGTTCCCGCAACGAAAGAACCTGACCGCGAATTAAGCGAGCTAGATATGGCCAACCAAAAACACTAAGTACCAAAATCAAAGTTGTAATCCGAGATGGATTTCCGGCTGGCAATCCCCAGGCTTGCAAGCGTTGTTCTAAAACTGGTGACATCGCAATGATTACCAACAGCAATGGGAACGCCAGCGTAATGTCCATGAATCGGCTCAGCACGGTGTCAGTTTTGCCACGTGAGTAGCCAGCAACAATTCCTACTATGGTTCCAACCACAACCGTGATAATTGTCGCGGAAAGCGCAATGAAGAGTGAGATTCGCGAACCATAGAGCAGTCTGGCAAGAATATCTCGACCAGTTAATGGTTCAACGCCAAGTGGATGATCCCAAGAAACGCCACCAAACGGGCCAAGTGGCAAGCTACCGGCATCACTTAATAGATCGGTATTGAAATCATAAGGATTAACGCCGATCCACCTGGAAATCAGTGGACCAAAAACTGCGATAAAAACTATCAATGCCAATACGAACATGCTGACAACAGCAACGCGATCTTTACGCAGTCGAGCCCAAGCTAACTGTCGCAGGGTACGCCCAACAACAGCTTCTGATTTCGTGGCTTCAACTAGCGACATTCAGCATTGCCTTTCCATTAGTTCAGGCATTATTAACCTTCGAAGTCTATTTGGGTTGATACCTTCGTCGATACCGAATTTGTCAGTTTGTGATTATGATTACCTGGGAAAACCCGCTATTTACTGGGGAATATCCTGCTTGCCGATGTTAACCAAGTCATATTGGTTACCAAGAGCGATTTGTACATATATGTCGGTTAGCGCCTTCGGTCGGTACAAAACCATCCGATCCACTGCATACGGCAGATATACGGCTTCCTGCATAACAAGTTCTTCGATCTTTCGATTCAGCCCCGCCGCTTCTGCCGATGTCTGGGCAGCTTCGAGTGAATCCAGCAAAGCATTGATTTCATCTAAATCAAGTTCTGCAAAGTTTTGATTCGAAGAAGGTTTGATTTTTCTGCCATCGATCAGGGGCGCCCAGAATGAAAGTGCAGATGAATAATCTGGACCCCATCCGGTCGAAGCAAGTCCAATTCCTTGGGCGCTCATAGTTTCTGGGGAGCCAAGTCCGGTGGTGAAATATTCAGCAAAGTTTGCAAACTCAACGGGATCTACAACAATGCCAACCCGAGCCAAACTCTTTTGAACTGATAGAAAGATGTCTTTTCCAATTCCAATCGCAACATAGGCCATTTTTACCTGGAACCCATCGGGATAGCCACATTGCGCAAGGCTCTCTCTGGCTTTTCGAATGTTTCCAGTTTCGTCACTGCCACTTGGATACGGGTTGTAAGAACTGTCATACCCCAGAATCGTTGGCGGGCTTAGTGAATGTGCAATCGCTGCTGTTGCACTTCCGCCACGAACATTTTGTAAATCAACTTTGTCTAACGCATAAAAAATTGCGTCTCTACAAGGGACTCGATCTAATGGCGGGATGTTTGGATTAACTACTAGGAAGTTAACAAAACTCATTTCTGGATTATCAATAAGTGATCTTTGCGATTCTTGCGCCAGTGTTGCATCTCGCGCGATTGGAGCAAGCCCATAATTCAACTTCACATCGATTTCACCATTTAACAACGCTTGATCTGTGCTGTCAGCATCAGGGAATATCTTCCAGGACATGGCATCAACTTTTGGAATTCTTATGCCATCCGATGCTTGCGACCAGAGTTCGTTTTTAGTGAATGAATACTGCAAGTCAGCTTGATCAATTGTTAGTACAAATGGACCATTAGAAGATGGGCTACTTGCATAAGTGGCTCCAGATGCACGCAGTGTTATGTCTCGTGTTAATTGAATTGGTGCAAATTGTGGAGTAGCCAGAAGTCGCGAGAACTCATAAAACGATCGATTTAAGTTAAAGACGACAGTCGATTCATCTGGGGTAACGATTGACGGTAAATCTTCAGTTGGGGATTCGTAAGGGCCTTTATAGTCAGGTTTGCCAGCGCTGCAGGTACTCAGAAGACATAAAGTGTCCAGTGCTATGGGACTTTGTAATGAGTCATCAAACAGACGCTGGATGGAGTACTTAACATCAGTTGAAGTGACGGGCGCACCATCGCTCCAAAACACATCGGGTCTTAGCTTAAAAGTCCAGGAAGTTTTGTCCTCATTTACAGCTGGCAAATCAGCTGCCAAGTCAGGAACAACAACCAATCCTTGCTCGCCAGGTTTCCCAGAAAACGACATTAGGTTTCTTGAAAAAGTTCGGTGAACTACTGCGCACCAGGGATCAAAAGTTTGGGCTGGATCAAGTGAGTCGCACGGTGCTGACGATCCAAGTCGCAGCAATCCCCCTGGTGAATCGCCACTTCCAACCGTTCGAGTTAAGCCAGCGTTGAACCCGCCTGGTGAATTGACCACGATCATTGACCCGCCCAATAGGGCGACGCTTGCAATCGCTACAACTGCAAAGGTCCCGACTTTTTTCCAGGGGTTCGACGTCATCTTGCCAACCTAGTTATTGCGAGCTTTCGTTCGATTGCGATCGCGATCTACCTTTGCCAGCGCAACTTTACGGATTCGCACTGCAGTCGGTGTGACTTCAACACATTCATCTTCGCGACAGAACTCAAGTGCTTGCTCAAGACTTAGTTGCTTTGCTGGGATTAGGCGCTCAAGTTCATCACCTGTTGCGGAACGAACGTTTGTTAGCTTCTTTTCGCGAACTACGTTTACGTCCATATCTTCGGCACGAGCGTTTTCGCCGATGATCATGCCTTCATAAACTTCGGTGGTTGGTGAAACGAACAACGTTCCACGCTCTTGTAGACCAAAGCAAGCATAAGAAGTTACGGCGCCACGTCGATCGGAAACTAGCGAACCAGATGGGCGAGTGCGTAATTCACCAAACCATGGTTCGTACTTTTCAAAGATGTGGTGCATCAGGCCGGTGCCACGAGTTTCAGTTAAGAACTCAGTGCGGAAACCAATTAGACCGCGAGCTGGAACGATGTATTCCATGCGAACCCAACCGGTTCCATGATTAACCATCTGTTCTAGGCGGCCTTTGCGTAGACCTAAGAGCTGAGTAACAACGCCAACGTAATCTTCTGGGACGTCGATTGTCAGGCGC
>JBILBY010000018.1:0-9877 GCA_044353415.1 Candidatus Nanopelagicales bacterium
ACGTGCACCACTGACTGATATCTTCTCAAGTCCAACTTTTGCATTATTCGTTCCCGCTGCTGGGTATTGAATTTCTTGTGGAGTTTTAGCCGGAGTTGCTGGATCTGAGATCCACCAAGTTTGCACATCAGAATCGTTAACGCATTCGACAATCAAACTGTCACTATCTGGTGACCACCAGTAGCCATGCATCCGACCAAATTCCTCTGATGCAATGAAATCCGCCAAACCCCAAGAAACGTTCTCAGCTTTTTCGTTGGTTAAATTGCGTAAGCCACCACCATTGAAATCAACTATTAACAAATCTTTGCCATTAGACCATGCAACAAAGTTTCCATCAGGGGAAAGTCTTGGATCGATAACTGGGCCAGCCACATTCAAGTTGTTTAAAGCTGCATCAGAAGTCTGACCAACGAATAGTTGCCCAGAAAGTGCAAAGGCAACTTTGGTTCCCGTGCGATCGGTTGAATAGGAAGTAATTCCAGAAGTGGTTTCTCGCATTCGTTCGCGCCGTGCTCTTTCGGCAGCCGGAACTTCAGCATCATCAGCCAGAAGAACTCGAGGATCTGCGAACTTGGTTTCGATTCGCTTTGCTACGTCATAGATCCAAAGCGAGTTAACGGAATCTCGGCCACTATCGCTTCGTAGAAATAGGACTTGCGCACCGGATTCGCTCACCTGGAAACTTCGTGGTGCTCCCAATTGAAAGTTACGAGTTGCTGCACTTTGGCGTGGAAAGGATTCGGTCACCCCTTGATCCTGCCATGTTTAACTAGCAGGTGTCTCGTACAGTTGGTACATGACATCTAGCTCAGGCGTTCTGCCAAATCACCGTTTGTTATTGGTGCATGCACATCCTGATGACGAAACTATCGGCAGTGGCGCAACTATGGCTAAGTATGTAACTGCTGGGGCACAGGTCACGCTTGTCACCTGCACGTTAGGTGAAGAAGGCGAAATTTTAGTTCCAGAACTTGCCCATTTGGCTGCTGGCCAATCGGATGAGCTGGGCAAACATCGCATTACTGAGTTAGCAGCTGCGATGGCTGAGTTGGGCGTCACAGACTGGCGACTTTTGGGTGGTCCGCATACTTACCGAGATAGCGGAATGGTGGGCACACCGCCAAATGATCGTGCCGATTGTTTTTGGCGCGCAGATCTGTTGGAAGCAGCAAAGCATTTAGTAAAGATAATTCGCGAAACCTGTCCTCAGGTTTTAGTAACTTACGATGATTTCGGTGGATACGGACATCCAGATCATATTCAGGCACATCGCGTTGCAACATATGCGCGGGAGTTAGCAGCAGCGCCTAGTTTTGCTCCTGAATTAGGCGCACCTTGGTTAATAGCAAAGGTTTATTGGACTGCGTTTCCAGTTAGCGTGATGCGAGCCGGCATCGAAATGCTAAAAGCTGCGGGTGAGGACACTGGATTTGCCGCGCAAGATCCAGATGAAATTCCATTTGCTTGCCCAGATGAACTTGTTACGACAGCAATTGATGGTGGGGAATTCGCAGAACAGAAAATGCGTGCCCTGCGAGCTCATGCCACTCAGATAAGTACTGAAGAAGGATTCTTTGCACTTTCTAACAACCTAGGCTCACAAGTTATGGGTACTGAGTACTACCGACTGGTGGCTGGAACTCCCGCGGAACCATTTGATGCGTTGGGAAGAGAAACTGATTTGTTCAATGGCATTGCAATTGACCAATAGATTAGTTAAATGACAAAGCTTCGGATAGTTCTATTCAGTGCAATTGTCGGCGCATTTGTCAGCATTATTGCCGGCTTTGCTCATGCTGATCGAATAGTGATTCTCGGAATTCGAGTTCCGTATGGCTTAGCTCTTTCCTTAAGCATTTGTCTGTTGACAATCTTGTGGCTAAATCGGCAATTTCAGACCCGGTTAGCTGGCACAGTATTCACCGTCATCTGGGTTTTGATAACACTTCGGATGGCTATTGAATCTGGAAATGGGGACTTGGTTTTTACTGTGACTTGGTACTCCACGTCCTACATAATCGCTGGCGCCGTTCTGCTTTCTATGGCGGCGGTACTTCCTGCCATGCGCCTTCCACACAGCGGCCACCATTCACTTCCCGAATCCCAAGCCTGATGCGACAAAAATCCCAATAGACAGGTAAGTTTGTAGTGCTGAGAAAGTTACTTTTCTCGCAGGATTTGTATGGAGGTCGAAATGACTTATGTGATTGCACTGCCTTGTGTCGATGTTAAAGACAAGGCTTGTATCGAAGAATGCCCAGTAGATTGCATCTACGAAGGCGATCGCATGATGTACATCCAGGCCGACGAATGTGTTGACTGCGGCGCCTGCGAACCAGTCTGTCCAACTGAAGCTATCTACTACGAAGACGATGTCCCAGAAAAGTGGGAGAGCTTTAAGGGTGTCAACACTGCGTTCTTCGAAACCATTGGTTCTCCTGGTGGCGCTTCAAAGACTGGCAAGACCAGCAATGACCCAGAAGAAATTAAGTCTCTTCCACCACAGGTGAGTTAACTGATTTCACCACTTGCAAATGGGTTACCAGATTTTCCCTGGGATCGAATTGCAGCTGCAGGGGATTTAGCACGAAAACATCCAGATGGAATTGTTGACCTTTCAATTGGCACTCCCGTAGATGACACTCCTGAAGTAATTGCTGCTGCGCTTGCTGCCGCTGCTAATGCACCTGGCTATCCAACTGCAGCTGGACTAATCGAACTACGACAAGCCTGGGTCTCTTGGGCTTCACGAATTTTGTCGGCTGAATTAAACGTCGATCAAGTTGTGCCATCAATTGGATCTAAAGAAATTGTCGCTTGGCTCCCGGTCGTTTTTGGATTGAATGCCAGCAGCACAGTTGCCATTCCAGAACTGGCTTACCCAACATATGCAGTTGGCGCATTGATGGCGCAGGCAAAATACGTAACGTACAAACAAGCCTCTGACATTCCAGATAACGCTGACCTGATTTGGGTGAATTCCCCAAGCAATCCAACTGGCGAAGTATTAACTCCGGATCAATTAAAAGAAATTATTGCCCGCGGCCGCGAGCTTTCTGCTCCAGTTGTTAGTGATGAGTGCTACATCGAACTTGGTTGGGAAGCCCAGCCAATTTCAATTCTGGATCCTCGAGTTTGTGGCACAGACTTCACTGGGATCTTGGCTGTGCACTCATTGTCGAAGCGATCAAATCTTGCCGGCTATCGGTCAGGCGCAGTACTGGGCGATACCAAGTTAATTGCTGACATAGTTGGACTCCGAAAGCACGCCGGCATGTTGGTTTCAACACCAGTTCAGCTAGCAACCGTTGCAGCGCTTGCCGACGATACGCATGTAGCAGTACAAAAGGCCAAATATGCCAAGCGACGTGATGTACTTCACACCGCACTAGTTTCAGCTGGATTCAAAATTGAGCACTCTCAAGCCGGCCTATATCTATGGGCTACCAATGGGGCCGATTGCCTTGAAACGGTTAACTGGCTTGCTGAGAAGGGCATCTTGGCTGCTCCAGGAGACTTTTATGGACCAGCAGGTCAGCGCCATGTCCGCCTTGCCCTAACGGCTACAGATGAGCGAATTGCCAGTGCCGCCGCCCGGTTATCGGGCAGTAAGTAAATAGTCTGATTAGTCCTAGCAAGGGCGCAAATAGTAAGTTTGACTCATGTCCCAAGCAAAATTGGTCCACCCAAATGGCGAACTACTTCTTGGTGAGGTCCCAGCTACGGTTGGCGCCTCAGGTTATGACGTGTCGGCGTTGCTTAAAGAAACCGGCCACATAACGCTTGACCACGGATTCATGAACACCGCATCGTGCGAATCTGCAATTACTTACATCGATGGCGACAAAGGCATTTTGCGTTACCGCGGTTACCCAATCGAACAGCTTGCAGAAAAAAGCACTTTTCTAGAAACTTCTTATCTTTTGATATACGGACACTTGCCAAGTCCAAGTGAATTGAGCAAGTTCACCGAAGACATCAGTATGCACACCATGGTGCACGAAGACCTTCGTCGATTCTTTGATGGTTTCCCACGCGATGCGCACCCAATGCCAGTTTTGAGTAGTGCAGTGAGTGCGCTTTCTACTTTCTACCAAGATTCACTTGATCCCTTTGATGCCCGCCAAGTTGAGATCTCAACAATTCGCTTGATGGCAAAGATCCCAACTCTTGCTGCATATGCATACAAGAAAACAATTGGTCAGCCTTCGCGCTATCCAGATAATTCACTTGATTACGTTTCCAACTTCATGAACATGACTTTCGGTGTTCCAGCTGAACCATACGAAGTCAATCCAGCAATTGTTAAAGCCCTGGATATGCTGTTTATCTTGCACGCAGATCACGAACAGAATTGCTCAACCTCAACGGTTCGCATGGTTGGTTCTTCGCACGCAAACTTGTTCGCCTCAGTTTCAGCTGGCATTAATGCGTTGTTCGGTCCACTACATGGTGGCGCGAACCAAGCGGTACTTGAAATGCTGGAAGAAATCCAAAGTTCTGGCGACACAGTTCAACAGTTCATTCAGCGCGTAAAGAATCGCGAAGAAGGCGTAAAGCTAATGGGCTTCGGGCACCGCGTTTACAAGAGTTACGATCCACGCGCCGCAATTGTCCGCAAGCATGCACATGACATTTTGACCATGCTCGGCGTCCAAGATCCACTATTTGATATCGCACGCGAACTTGAAGAAGCAGCGCTAAATGATGAATTCTTTATCGAGCGCAAGCTGTACCCGAATGTGGATTTCTACACTGGTTTGATTTACCGCGCGATTGGTTTCCCAACTCGCATGTTCACTGTTTTGTTTGCAATTGGTCGAGTACCAGGTTGGATCGCACAGTGGCAGGAAATGATCACAGATCCAGACACCAAGATTGGTCGCCCGCGCCAGGTTTACATTGGTGAAGCTGAACGCGGCTACGTCGATCTAGCCAAGCGCTAATTAGAACTTAGTTTTTGTGCAGGGCTTCGTTTAGCCCGCCCCAAGTTCCTTCGCGAGTTACTGCTTCAAGTGCACCCGAAACTGAGTTACGCCGGAATAACAAACCGTTAGCTCCAGATAATTCTTTTGCTTTGACCACAGTGTTATCTGGAAGTGTGATTTTTGATCCACCGGTGATGTAACAACCGGCTTCAACAACACAACTATGTCCAAGGGAAATGCCAACTCCTGCATTTGCGCCAACCAAGCAGTTTTCACCAATAGTGATTACTTCTTTGCCACCACCAGAGAGGGTTCCCATAATGCTGGCGCCACCACCAATGTCAGATCCGTTACCAACAACTACGCCAGCTGAGATTCTTCCCTCAACCATGCTGGCACCTAGAGTTCCAGCGTTGAAGTTTACGAATCCTTCGTGCATAACTGTCGTGCCGGATGCTAAATGAGCTCCAAGTCGCACGCGATCAGCGTCGGCAATTCGCACGCCACTTGGAACTACGTAATCCAACATGCGAGGAAACTTATCCAAACCAAAAACGTTTAACTGAATACCTTTGGCTCGAGCATTTATGGCCACTTGAGTAACATTCTCAACGGCAACTGGACCAAGTGAGGTCCAGGCAACATTGGTAAGCAATCCAAACAACCCATCAAGATTTATAGTTCGCGGAGCCATTAATCGGTGCGAAAGTAAATGCAGACGCAAGTAGGCATCAGCGGCGTCTTTAGGAGCAGCGGCCAAATCAGAAGTGGTGGTAATTACTTCAACTCGAACTCCGCGCAAAGCATCAGTATCGATTCCTCGTTCTAGACCAGTAACGTGAGCTGCTTTGTCGCCAAGGGCTGGTTGCGGATACCAAACATCAAGTAGCACGTCAGCCGCGTATGTGGCTAATCCGGTGGCAGTTGCAATTTGACTCTGGCTCATGTCAATCCTTGAAAATAGGGGTCTTAAGTAGTGAAAAAAGCATTACAGGACTACCGTAGTCGTGTGGACATAGTTGCGTTAAACCCGCACGCCGACATCGTTGTGCTGACTACCGATCTGGTCAATATTCCAAGCGTTTCTGGCAATGAAGCCGCATTAGCAAACGCCATTTTCGTCGAATTAAGCAAATGCGATTGGTTGGAAGTTCACCGTTTCAAGAACTCAGTTGTCGCTAAAACTAACCTGGGCAAGGCCTCCCGAGTCATAGTTGCAGGCCATATCGACACTGTCCCAGTAGCGGATAACGAAGTCGCAGTTTTTGTCTCCGGTGGAAATGGCCTGCCAAGTGATGGCACGGTTGTTCCTGACGATGTTGTTTTCGGCCTTGGCTCATGCGACATGAAGGGTGGCGTGGCCGTAGCGCTGCGAGCCGCAGTGAGTATCGAGAATCCACAGTTTGATGTCACCTACATATTTTATGAATGCGAAGAAGTCGATAGCGAACGAAATGGCTTGACTTTGATTGCTGCTGAACATCCAGAATGGCTGGCAGCCGACATTGCAGTTTTGCTCGAGCCTTCCAATGCCAACATTGAAGCTGGTTGCCAAGGCACACTTCGAGCAAAAGTTTCCACTGTGGGCACTCGGGCTCATAGCGCACGTTCTTGGCTAGGGGACAACGCGATTCACAATTTGGGTGACATCTTGGCCAGACTTAATTCCTACGTTCCAGCAAAAGTATTGATCGACGGTCTTGAGTACCGCGAGGGACTAAACGCAGTGCAAGTTTCTGGCGGGATAGCCGGAAACGTGATCCCAGATACGGCTACCGTTGATGTTAACTATCGATATGCACCAAGTACTAGTGGAGCTCAAGCCGAAGCGCACATCCGAGAAGTTTTTGATGGCTTCCTTGTTGAGTTTGTCGATAACGCACCGGGCGCGATGCCAGGACTAGATCGCCCAGCGCTTGCGGATTTAGTCTCTCGTGTTGGTGGCAAAGTTGCACCGAAGTTTGGTTGGACTGATGTTGCAAGATTCTCCGCAATGGGTGTGCCAGCAGTAAACCTTGGTCCCGGGGATCCTGGTTTAGCGCATTCGCGAAATGAACACGTTTCTGTTGCTCAGCTCAAGCAGTGCGAAGAAACGGTATTTGATTGGCTAAAGGGTTAATGGAACACATTGAGTTAGAAGTTTTGATTCAAGCGCCCGCACAAAAAGTTTGGGATGGCATAACTAACTGGCAAGCCCAAAGTCAGTGGATGCTTGGTACCAAAGTTTGGCCAGTAGATGGTGATGGCAATGGCGTTGGTGGCAAGATCGAAGCTTTCACCGGAGTTTGGCGCATTGGATTTCTAGACACCATGGAGATCACTGCTTGGGATCCACCAAGGCTTTGCGACGTGAACCATACCGGTCGAGTTGTGCGCGGAACTGGAACTTTCGAAGTAGTAGCAACTGGTGAAACGACTTCAAAATTCATTTGGAGTGAAGACTTGGATCTACCACTTGGCCTTTTGGGCAAAGTCGGATTCTTTTTTGTTAAGCCTGGTTTTGTCTATGGCGTGCGTAAGTCATTAGAAAAGTTTGCAAGCCAAGTCGAGCAAGGCAAGCTTTAAAAGCCGTTCTAGTTTCAGTCCCGTTTTACCTGCAAAAACTCCATTATTTGCAAGGGTTTTGAGGAATTGTCCGGATTTCGTAACCACCTGTTTTTAAGGGATAATAGAGATACCAAAGCGTAATTCACGAAACTTATCGGAAGGTGACCAAAATGGCAGCTATGAAGCCACGCACTGGCGACGGCCCAATGGAATGCCCAAAAGAAGGTCGCGGTTATGTTCTTCGAGTTCCACTTGAAGGCGGCGGACGTTTGGTAGTTGAACTTAATGCTCAGGAAGTTAAAGACCTTGGAGCAGTTCTAAAAGACACAGTAAGTGCAATGCCAAAGAAATAGCTTGCTATTTCTTTGGCATAAATGAACACTGCCTACTTCTTAACAGCCACTAACAATCCGCCACCAACTGGTAGCAATGAACCAACAAAATCTTCGTTACTAGCTAGCGCTTCAATTGCGCCGCGCATGGCAACGGTATCTGGATCACGCTGAGCTGGATCGGCTAATTTATCGTTCCAAAGTGCGCGATCAATAATGAGCAGACCACCACTTCGTAACAGATTCAAGGCCCGTGAAATATGATCAGCCAGCTCGAGTGGCTTGCCAGCAATCAAAACAATGTCGTAAGCCGATTCAGTTAAACGATCTAGTACTTCATCGGCTCGGCCGTTAATCAAACGAACTCGGTTAGGTGCAATTCCAGCTTGAGAGATTGCATCCTTAGCAATTAACTGATGCTCGGCTTCAACATCAACGCTAGTTAGAACCCCTTCGGAATTCATTCCATCCAAAAGCCAAAGCGCAGAAACTCCAGCGCCAGTGCCAATTTCAACCACGTTCTTGGCGTCAATGGCTGCAGCTAAAGTGCGCACGATACTTCCAGCGCCCGGCCCCATAGCAACACAGCCAATTTCAGCAGCCTTGGCACGGGCATGGGAACGGATTCCGTCCTCACCTGCCCAGCTTTCGGCATAGTCAGTTGAAGCGCGGTGGATCGCCAGGATACGTGGATCTGTTGGTGCCATGAAGTAAGCGTACGGCCACCGGTGGAATTTGGCTAAGGTCCTGCCAATTTTTGGCCAGAGGCTGTCTCAGATCTTGTTGAGAAGGGGAGTTCGGCGAGCAGGATGTCGGATTCATCAGAGAGAATAGGGGTAGAGAAAAGAACGCCGAGTTACCAAGAAAGTTAGGTTATGACCCAGACGCCGGAAGATCCTCATGATTTGCCCGAGACACCTTCATCTGTAGACCTGCCTAATTTGCAAGCAACCCAAGTGGCTGTGGCTCCGCTGCCAACCCCAACATTTGTGTATTCACCGCCTGTCACGTTCGCTGAACAGTCAGCGGGCACTGCTTCACCTGCGGTGAAGAAAGCGATAATCGCTGGCGTAATCAGTGGCCTACTGGCGGGCATGATCGGTTTCATGAGTGCCTCCATGATTGGAAACACCCCAGCCCCGTCGATCTCACTTCCAGCCTCTAGCGGTGATACTTCACCGCGCGCAGATGACTCCATTGCTGGAATCGCGCAAGCAGTTTTGCCGGTTGTGGTTTCCATTGATGTTTCATCAAGTCAAGGCTCCGGAACAGGTTCCGGATTCATCATCCGAAGCACAGCAAATGAATCTTTCGTTTTAACAAACAATCACGTAGTTGATGGTGCTGGTGGATCACAAGACATCACCGTTACTTTTCAAGACCAAACGCAAGAAACAGCAACGATTGTTGGAACTGACGCATCGTATGACTTAGCAGTTCTTCGAATTGATCGCGGAAACTTGCCTGTGGCCGCACTGGGGGACTCTGACGATGTTGTTGTTGGTGACGCCACAATTGCGATTGGTTCACCATTGGGTCTGACTGGCACTGTCACAAGTGGCATTGTTTCTGCTTTAAATCGTCCGGTAACTGCAGGTGATGCCACTGACGTTTCATTCATCAGTGCAATCCAAACTGATGCTGCGATTAATCCTGGTAACTCTGGCGGGCCGTTAGTTAACTCTCGTGGTGAAGTGATTGGAATCAATTCCGCTATTGCAACAACGGGCAGTTCAGTTTCAGGTCAAAGCGGAAGTATTGGCCTTGGTTTTGCAATTCCAATTAATCAAGCTCGACGGGTTGCAACTGAGCTAATTGAGACAGGTTCATCGAGTTACCCAGTAATTGGGGTTCAACTGGATATGTCATACGAAGGCCAAGGTGCATTGGTCCAATCTGTAGTCGAAGGTGGGCCAGCTTCGGAAACGGAATTGGCGGCTGGTGATGTGATAACTGCAATTGATGGCGTCAAAGTTAGTGATGGCACTGAGCTAGTTGTCAGAATCCGAGCAAAAAATCCAGGTGACGTTGCGGAGTTAACGCTTTTAGATGGCAGTGTTATCGAAG
>JBILBY010000155.1:0-2875 GCA_044353415.1 Candidatus Nanopelagicales bacterium
GAGCAACTTGCTGCTCCCCAATGGCTGGATCGACTCGAAGTGGTTCGTATTTTTCTTCAACATCAATTGCGAATTTATTAACACCTACGACAGTTCGTTCGCCTTTGTCGATCTGTAAGGCGTAGTCGTAAGCGCTGGTTTCGATTTCATTCTTTTGGAAACCGACTTCGATCGCCTTCGCTGCGCCACCAAATTCTTCGACTTTGCCCATCAGGCGCAAGATCTCAGCTTCTAGCTCGTCCGTCATCGCCTCAACAACGTAAGAGCCAGCAAATGGATCTACAGTTGCAGTCACATCAGTTTCGTAGGCCAAGACTTGCTGGGTGCGAAGTGCCAATCGGGCTGCCTTTTCGGTTGGCAATGCAATGGCTTCATCAAATGAATTTGTGTGAAGTGATTGAGTGCCACCCAGAACTGCGGCTAAGCCTTGAATTGCCACGCGAACTAGATTCACTTCTGGTTGCTGGGCAGTTAGCTGTACACCTGCAGTCTGAGTGTGGAAGCGAAGCATTTGGCTTTTTGGATTAGTTGCCTTGAATTCATCTTTCATAATGCGTGCCCAAATCCGACGAGCAGCTCGGAACTTGGCGATCTCTTCCAAGATTGTGGTTCGCGAGACAAAGAAGAAAGCTAGACGTGGCGCAAAGTCATCGACATTCATTCCGGCTTTAATTGCAGCTCGAACGTATTCGATGCCATTGGAAAGCGTGAAAGCGATTTCTTGCGCTGGCGTAGCACCGGCTTCACCCATGTGGTAACCCGAAATTGAAATTGTGTTCCAGCGTGGGATTTCTTTTGCACAGTAATCAAAAATGTCTGTAGTCAAACGTAACGATGCAGCTGGTGGATAGATGTACGTGCCGCGGGAAATGTATTCCT
This sequence comes from Candidatus Nanopelagicales bacterium, assembly GCA_044353415.1. Taxonomy (GTDB): domain Bacteria; phylum Actinomycetota; class Actinomycetes; order S36-B12; family UBA5976; genus UBA5976. Next base: position 880 of record JBILBY010000155.1, read on the forward strand.
TAAGTACGTCATTCTGAATAGTGCCATTTAATGCAGTTCCAGGAATACCTTCACCTTCGGCAACCAACTGGTACATCAATAACAGTGTTGATGCTGGTGAGTTGATTGTCATCGAAGTTGAAACTTGGTCTAACGGAATCCGATCAAACAAAATCTTCATATCTTCGACGGTGTCAATAGCCACACCGACTTTGCCAACCTCGCCTTGAGCTAGTTGGTGATCTGAGTCGTAACCCATTTGAGTAGGAAGATCGAAAGCAACGCTGAGTCCAGTTGTTCCAGCCGCTAACAGTTGGTGATACCGCTCATTAGATTCGGCAGCCGTGCCAAAGCCTGCGTACTGACGCATAGTCCAAGGACGTCCGGTGTACATGCTTGAATAAACACCGCGAGTGTATGGAAATTCACCTGGCTCGCCTAGTTCAACCGCTGGATCCCAGCCATCGCGTGATGCCGGCCCATAGACCGGATCAATAGGTAGCCCTGACTGTGTAATCCCCATAGGTAGAGGTTAGTCCGCTTTACGGCGTCCGATTGTGCGTCCTAGCCAAACCAGCGGATCATACTTCTCGTCAACTACGCGTTCCTTCATCGGAATGATCGCATTGTCCGTGATCTTGATGTGTTCTGGGCAAACTGCGGTGCAGCACTTGGTGATGTTACACATACCAAGGCCATGCTCTTCTTGAGCTTCCCGCTTACGATCGCGCGTATCCAATGGGTGCATGTCTAGTTCAGCAAGACGAATAAAGAAACGAGGCCCAGCAAAAGCTTCCTTGTTTTCTTCGTGGTCACGAATAACGTGGCAGGTGTCCTGACACAGGAAGCACTCAATGCACTTGCGGAACTCTTGGCTACGCTGGACATCGATTTGTTCCATGCGGTACTCGCCTGGCTTTAAGTTGTCAGGTCCCTTGAATGCTGGAATTTCGCGAGCTTTCTTGTAGTTAAACGAAACGTCTGCAACCAGATCCTTGATAACTGGGAAAGCGCGAAGTGGAGTCACTGTAATCTCTTCGTCTTCGGCAAAAGTATTCATGCGGGTCATGCACATAAGACTTGGCTTGCCATTGATTTCAGCACTACAAGATCCGCACTTACCAGCCTTGCAGTTCCAACGAACCGCTAGATCTGGTGCTTCGGTCGCCTGGAGACGATGAATTACGTCGAGTACAACTTCGCCTTCGCCAACTTCAACTTTGTGTTCTTCAAGTTGACCGGCTTCGCTGTTACCGCGCCAGATTCGCATCGATGCTAAGTAACCCATTAGTTGCCTCCCATTCCAAGCTGCGCCAGTTCTTCAGGCAGCAGGTACTTCTTCAATTCTTCGCCGTCAAATAGATCAGCCAATTCTTTTGGCATTGGCGGTAGGGTCTGGCGCTCAGTGCTTACCTTTGAACCATCCCATGACGTAATGACGTGAATCGCGCGCCACTTTGGATCCATAGTTGGGAAGTCATCGCGAGTGTGACCACCACGTGATTCTTCACGTTCCATGGCTGACTTAGCGACAGCTTCACTGACAAGCAGCATGTTCATCAAATCAAGCGCGATGTGCCAACCTGGGTTGAACTTAGTGTCACCTGAAACGCTTACGTGCTTTGCGCGCTCCTTCATGACTTCAAGTTTTTCAATTGCTTCTCGCATTTCAGCGCCTACGCGAATGATGCCGACTAGGTCATTCATCATCTGCTGAAGTTCGTAGTGAACTGCATAGGCGTTTTCCTTGCTGTCTCCCTTGAAAGGAGCAAGTGCTAATGCTAATGCGCGATCGATTTCACCCTGTTCCAACTTTGGCTTGGCAGCTAGAGCACTTACGTACTCGCTTGCACCAACACCAGCGCGACGGCCGAATACCAAAAGGTCAGAAAGTGAGTTACCACCAAGACGGTTTGAACCATGCATTCCACCAGCGACCTCTCCTGCGGCAAACAAGCCTGGAACGCCTACTGCAGCTGCAGTATCTGGCTCGACTTCAACGCCACCCATTACGTAG
>JBILBY010000156.1:0-2870 GCA_044353415.1 Candidatus Nanopelagicales bacterium
GTAATTGAATAAGTCCGCCACCGCCCGCAACTGCATCGACGAATCCCGCCAGGAATGCTGCTGCAACACAAATTAGAACGATCCAGATTGAAATCTCGACTAATTGTCCAGACATTGTTACTGGTTACTCCAGTCGAGAACCACATTCATAACTTCACCCAACTTCTGGACAGTTGCATCTGGAGTGATACCTAAGTCCGATGATTGCGATGCTGGAATGTTTGAATGTGGAATCCAAATACCCTTCATACCAATTGACTGCGCACCATGAATGTCATCAAACAATCGGTCACCAACGAAAGCTGCATTCTTAGGTTCGATATCTAAGTTGTAAAGAACGTCTGCAAAAACTGACTTATGTGGTTTACCTGCTGGGGTTTCACTTGTGAAGAGTAGGTAATCGAAGAGGTGAAGTACGCCATCGCGCTCAAGTACTGCCTCATGATGTCTGCGTGGCCACATTGTGTTGGACAAAACTGCAGTTTTGATTCCTCGTCCCTGCAGTCCTTCGAGAAGTTCAGTCGCATCTGGGTCGGTGTAAGTGTGAGGATCCCAGCCACTCAAGTAACTGTCTAAAGCCTTCGAATGCAATGGGCTCGAAGTATCAACTCCAGCTTCATGAAACAATTCGTCAAGTACTCCAGTACCAACTTCGCCATTAGTTTCAAACTGCCTGGACCAGCGTGCCTGTTCACCATGATTTAGAACTTCAGCTAGTTCTTTTGCATTTTCTGGATCATAAATACTCGAGTAGCCAAGCCAAAGCTCGAATAGATCTACGTTATGCCAAGGAGTTAGCGTGCCACCCCAGTCAAAAACCACAGCCTTAATTGTCACAACTGTTACTTCTTGGTGACTAACGCGACTACTTCTGAAACAAAGTCCGCTATTGGAATAAGGGATTGATCTCCAGATTTACGATCCCGAAGTTCAATTACGCCATCTGCCAAACCTTTGCCTACAACAGCAATGGTTGGAATTCCAAGTAACTCAGAGTCGTTGAACTTAACTCCGGGAGAAACACCTCTGCGGTCGTCAAACAAAACTCTGACGCCATTTGCCTCAAGTTCTTCACTTATGCGATTTGCAACGTCGAAAGGTTCATCTTCACGTCCAGTGGCAATGATATGAATGTCTGCCGGCGATACTTCCCGTGGCCAGATCAGTCCCTTCTCATCGTGTGACTGTTCGGCAATAGTTGCTACCGCACGAGAAACACCAATGCCATATGAACCCATGGTCACTGTAACCAGTTCACCATTTTCATCAAGAACCTTCAGATCCAAAGCTTCGGCATATTTGCGACCTAATTGGAAAATGTGCCCAATCTCAATGCCGCGCGCGATGCCAACTTCGGCTTCGCAATTGGAGCAGCCGTCTCCTTGGCGAACTTCGGCAGCTTCGATTACGCCATCCCAGGCAAAATCTCGTCCTGCAACTAAGTCATATACATGGTTACCGCGCTTGTTTGCTCCAGTAATCCAGCGCGATCCCTTAACTACCCGAGGATCAACTAAGTATTGGATGCCTGATTTAGATTTCAAACCGAGAACTTCTGGACCAATGTAACCCTTAACCAAAGCTGGATGTTTTTTGAAGTCTTCTTCTTCGAAAGCTTCAATTGAAATAGGGTGAAGCGCAGCTTCAACTCGCTTTAGATCAACTTCACGATCACCGGGTAGACCAATTACAAGTGGTGCTCGGTTTCCAGCAAGATCAACTTGCATCACTACGACATTCTTTAAAGTATCGCCGGCATGCCAGTCTCGATCAGATCTACGTAACTCTGCTCTGGCATTTGAAACTTCTACCAATGAAGCAATCGTTGGAGTGTCTGGTGTGTCCTCAACGTGGGCTGCTGGAATTCCAGTGGCATCAATCTCGGCTGGAACTCGAGTGACAATAGCCTCAACGTTTGCAGCCAAGCCACAACTTGGACACTTTACATATGTGTCTTCGCCGCTATCGCAAGTTGCCAAGAATTCTTCACTCTTAGATCCACCCATCGCTCCCGACATTGCCGAGACAATTTCGTAATTCATGCCAAGTCGATCAAATGTCTTGATGTATGAATCGCGATGACGTTGGTATGAAATATCCAAGCCGGCATCATTGATATCGAAGGAGTATGAGTCCTTCATAACAAACTCTCGTGCTCTTAGAATTCCAGCACGTGGTCTAGCTTCATCGCGGTATTTAATCTGTATGTGGTAAATGCAAAGCGGAAGATCTTTGTATGACGAGTACTCCCCCTTGACCATAAGAGTGAACATCTCTTCGTGCGTTGGACCTAATAGATAGTCAGCTTTCTTTCGGTCCTGCAATCGAAACAAATTGTCTCCGTACTCATTCCAACGACCCGTTTTTTCATAAGGTTCGCGTGGCAACAAGGCTGGGAAATGAACTTCTTGGAATCCAGCGCTATCCATTTCTTCTCGAACTATGCGCTCAACATTTCGATAAACCAAATATCCAAGTGGTAACCAAGACCAAATACCTGGTCCAACGCGGCGAACATAACCGCCACGTACAAGCAATCGGTGACTAGGCACTTCGGCATCCGCTGGATCCTCGCGTAAAGTCCGCAAGAACAGGGTTGACATGCGTAGCACTAGCGCTCCTAGGGTCTAAATGAATAGTGCCTCAATCGTACAGAAGAATTAGGTTCAATTTGAGTTGCCTTGGGCTTAGCAGCAGGATCGAGACTGGGCTATCCGAATTAACTAAATAGGACTGTGGCAAAGGTGTCGACTTGTTCAAAGCCAACGCTTCTATATGTTCTCAAGGCGACTTCGTTGTAGTCATTGACGTACAGCGAAACAACAGGTGCCACATCCGCTAACACAAGTTTCACAACGGCAGCCATCGCA
>JBILBY010000157.1:0-2855 GCA_044353415.1 Candidatus Nanopelagicales bacterium
ATAAACACCAAAAGCCTTTGCGCGTTCTTTTGAGTCACTAAACGTTGTAGTGATCAAAGAAAGTGCTGCCGGAGCCAATAATGCAGCAAAAACACCCTGCAAAGCTCGGGCAGAGAACAGCATTTCTTGGTTGACAGAAAGTCCACCGATTGCTGATGCGCCAGCAAATCCCAAGAGTCCAGTCATGAATGCGCGTTTGCGACCCCAGAAATCCGAAATTCTGCCACCGAGTAGCAGTAACCCACCAAAAGCCAAAGTGTAAGCAGTTACAACCCACTGACGATTTGCATCGGTGATGCCAAGATCAGATTGGATGGAAGGCAGTGCGATGTTAACAATAGAAGCGTCAAGCACAACCATTAACTGTGCAATGGCGATCACCATAAGCGCGCGCCAGCGGTTTGGATCTAACTGATTTTGAGTGCTTGAAGAACTTGCGACTGACATGGTGCTCCTAGAATTTGGAAAACTGCTTTTTGAAGAGTGCTTTGGTAACTCTCAACTCTCCCACATCGTTCTATGGAAGAGAAACTTATTCAGCTCTCTGGGCGTTTTATCGCTTAGAGCGTTAAGTGCTGAACGCAGTAGGCTTTGGGAGTGCGCACATACCTCGAACTCTTTGAAATTCCTGGAGTAAAACGATTAGTAGTTAGCGCTCTTCCGGGGCGACTTGCCTACGGCATGATCGCCCTCGCCACTTTCTTTTTTGTTCAGGATAAAACTGGCTCAATTACTTTGGCAGGAATTGCAACTGGCGTTGAAACAATTACCTCGTCGTTGACAGCTGGCTTTCGCGGCAACTTGATTGATAAGTGGGGACAAACTCGACCACTAAGTATTTTTGTTCCATCCTGGGTTGCACTGGTAATAGTTTTAAGCTCAGTTTCAACTCCAACGGCAATCGTTGTTGTCTCTGGCCTGATTGGCTTGATGTCACCACCTGTAAATCTTTCAACGCGTCCACTTTGGCGAGTACTGGTTGGGCCCGAAAACCTGCGAACTGCCTATGCCCTCGACACTACGATTTCAAGCTCAACCATTGTTGCTGGCCCAGTATTGGCAACTGCAATTTCAATTCAATACAGCGGAAGCGCTGCTCTTTGGGTAACCGCGGCCTTAATGGCAATTGGTGGCATTGCGATTATTCAAATGCCAGCGTCTCGAAACTGGAAGCCTGAGCCGCAACAAGGCAACTCCATGCTGTTGCTACGAAACAAACAATTTCAAATTCTTGCAGTTGAAGGCATGGTTTTCGGATTGGCTTGGGGACTGTTAGAAATCTCTATTCCGTCATTTTCAACTTTGCAAGGAACTCCGGGGCTGTCCGCTCCTCTGCTCGCAACTCTTGCTGGCACCAGCATTATTGGCGGACTGTTAATTGGTAGTCGAAAATCTGTCACAACTCCGTTGCAAGGTTTTAAGTGGGCAAGTCTTGGAGCATCAGTAGCTGCGTTACCACTCGTGTTCACCAAACCTGGCTGGTCAATGGCTTTGGTGTTGGGCCTACTTGGTTTAGGAATGGGCTTTGTGCAAGTTTTTCACTGGGAAGTTTTAGAAGCAGTGCGACCACAAGGAACTGCCACTTCAGCTCAAGCATGGCTATGGGCAGTTGAAGGTTCCATGCTGGCCGTAGGTACCGCACTTGGTGGATACCTTGTCGAGAACGTTAGCCCACAGATTGCGTTACTCGGAGTTTCTATTGGGCTTGTGTTATCGACTTTCTACATCTGGTTCTATGCCGCTTCGCGTCTGTTGCAAGCGGACAAGCCACTTTCCGAATCCCAGAAAATTGAAGTGCTTGCGGATCTGGAATCCCCTGCCGAGTAAGTGTTTTTCGCTGAGTATTAACCGAGGTTGTCCGAATTTTCGGTTTACTGGCGAGTAACTTTTCGATTTACAAAAAATTTACAATTTAGGTTCTGTGTTGCGCCTTGAGATGAAATGGATCGCCAGCGCTCGCTAGTACAATTTAGGAGAGTAATACTTAAGAGCAACCTCTTTTGAAATGAGAAAAACCAAATGGCAAACACTGCGCAGAAGTCCACCACAAACAAAACAGGTTTAGAATGGCTGCGTGCGCGTATGGAAAAGCTGGGTTACAACTCACTTGAAGAAGTGGCACAGGAAATTCAAATCAACCGCGGAAACCTGTACCGCTACTTTTCACTCGAAACTCGACCAAGTGTGGCTCTACTGCCAGATCTATGTCGGGTATTAAAAGCTTCGCCCGCTGATATTCTCAAGGCGCTAGAAATCCTAGGACCGAACGATCGCCTGTGATCCGTAAGTCGTGCACGGGTCACTTGTAGTAATTACCTGAGACCCTTGTGCGTCTCTGACAAAAACTCTGGCCGGTGCTGCTTCATCATTATGAAGTTGGCGCAAGGCAGTCTCTACAGCTTCAGTCAATTCCGCTCTGCAGAATTCAATTCCATGGGACAGATTCTCGCTAGCGCTCATAGTAAAGCGAACCCGAGGGCCTTCAAGCAGCTCGACGCGTGGGGTGACCGATTCATCAGTCAGCACAAGTTCTAACACGATCTCCCCCTTATTAACTCGCGAACAATTCTTATTTAAAGCAGCCGTTGCCGATATGCATCCTATCGGAATCAACCTCGATACGAATACTAGGTATACCTAGTATGTTGCAAATCATCAACATCTGTTTAAGTACGGTATTGGTATCGTCTGACATTCTTAAAGTGAACTGACCGCATGTCTGAGAAACTTTGTTTTATCGTTCAGTTCTGCTGGAAATATTGGACAAATCGGCCGATTCGCTTCAATCACTAGAGTTGTTGTGTGACCAATGAATCAGATTTAAAGCGAGATGATTTCGCAGGCTCACACCATCC
>JBILBY010000019.1:0-9808 GCA_044353415.1 Candidatus Nanopelagicales bacterium
ATTTCAGTGCCGGAATGATTGCGGTTGGACGCAGCCAATTCCCACACTTAACTTTCGTTCAAGGCGATGCCATGAACTTGCCATTTGCCGACGAATCCTTCGATGCCGTGACAATCTCATTTGGACTGCGAAATGTTCAGGATCCGAAAAAGGCGCTTGCTGAAATGGCCAGAGTCACCAAGCCAGGTGGCCGCCTAGTAGTTTGCGAATTCAGCCATCCAACTTGGTCGCCATTTCGCACGGTTTATATGGAATACCTAATGAAGGCGCTGCCCGCAGTAGCTAACAAGATGTCTAGCAATCCAGATGCCTATGTTTACTTGGCTGAATCGATTCGGGCCTGGCCTAATCAGGACGAACTGAGCAAAGTGATTTTGGCGTCAGGCTGGAAAACCTGCGAATACCGTGATTTAACGGGTGGAATTGTTGCCCTGCACCGAGCAACCAAATAGTCACCTGATTTAACGACCGGCTAGTAAGCCAGGACCCAAAAGTGACCCATTAACCCTCGGCAAATAAACTAAGGGCGCATTAGTGAATTAATTCACAAACGCACAAATGCTGAATTTTCAAGGGGCTTTTCGCCTCTAGGATTGACTAGCGCAAGCGAAAGGTGGCCTAACCGTGGGACAGGGAAATGTGTACCTACCCATTTTCTTCTTAGGTCTTTTGGCATTTGGTTTTGCTGTCTTCTCTGTTGCTGCGGCTTCGTTTACCGGACCAAAAAGATACAACCGCGCCAAAGTTGATGCGTACGAATGTGGAATCCAGCCAGCTCAAGCCCAGCTTGGTGGCGGACGCTTCCCAGTCAAGTACTACATCACCGCAATGCTCTTCATTATTTTTGACATCGAAATAGTTTTTCTCTACCCATGGGCAGTTACCTTCGATGCGCTTGGTTTGTTTGGGTTAATTGAAATGATCATCTTCATTCTCACAGTTCTAGTTGCGTACGCATTTGTTTGGCGTCGCGGTGGACTTGAGTGGGATTAAGAATTTTTAGAGGTTAGAGGAAAAAATGGGACTAGAAGAGAAACTGCCAAGTGGTGTTTTACTCACCACGGTCGAAGGCTTAGCTGGCTATGCCCGCAAGAACTCTCTTTGGCCGGCAACATTTGGACTTGCCTGCTGCGCAATTGAAATGATGGCCTCTGGCGCAGGACGATATGACTTAGCTCGCTTTGGTATGGAAGTTTTCCGCGCTTCACCTCGCCAAGCCGACTTGATGATTGTGGCTGGTCGCGTTAGCCAAAAAATGGCTCCGGTACTTCGTCAGATTTACGATCAAATGCCCGAGCCAAAGTGGGTACTTGCCATGGGTGCCTGTGCATCCTCAGGTGGCATGTTCAATAACTATGCAATTGTGCAAGGTGTTGACCACGTAGTACCAGTTGACATTTACCTGCCGGGTTGCCCGCCTCGCCCAGAAATGCTTATCGATGCCTTACTAAAGCTTCACGAACAAATCGGCGACACCAAGCTGGGCTCAAACCGCAAACGTGAAATCGTTGAACTTGAAAAAGAAGCACTACTTGCAACTCCAGTAACTGCGCAGCGAGGTTTACTTCGATGAGCAATGAAGTAGTACACAACGGTCAGCCGTTGCTTGAAGTCACAAGTGCCAGCCAAGGAATGTTTGGCGCTTCTGGCTCTGGTGACACATCGGGCTTTGGCGGACTTGCAACGGTTGTACCGGTACCAGCACCATCTGAACGCCCATACGGAAGTTACTTTGATGTACTTGCTGATGAACTAATTGCAGCGCTTCCAGATTTTGATTCATCTTGGGATAAGGCAATTGAAAAAGTAGTTGTAGATCATGATGAGCTAACGCTTCATGTACGTCCAAGTGAATTAGTTGCGATAGCAAAAACTCTTCGCGATGAACCAGGTCTGCGCTTTGAACTTTGCCTGGGAGTTAGCGGCGTTCACTACCCAGAATATAAAGATCGTGAGTTACACGCGGTTTACCATTTCCGCTCGATAACCCACAATCGCCGAATTCGACTTGAAGTTTCCGTACCAGATGCCAATCCACACATTCCTTCGATCATGTCGGTTTACCCAACTAACGACTGGCATGAACGCGAAGCATATGACTTCTTTGGAATTATTTTTGATGGCCATCCACACTTAATCCGCATCATGATGCCGGACGATTGGCAAGGTCATCCTCAGCGCAAGGACTATCCACTTGGTGGCGTTCCAGTTGAATACAAGGGCGCAACTATTCCACCTCCAGATGTTCGGAGGTCTTACAGCTAATGTCTGATACTTACTCACCTAATTACGAAACAACTGAAGGTCGCGTCCATACCGTTATGGGTCAAGACTGGGATTCAGTTCTTGGCGCTGCTGAAGGCGAATACGAACGCATTGTTGTAAACATGGGTCCACAGCATCCATCAACTCACGGTGTATTGCGTTTGATTTTGGAACTTGAAGGCGAATCCGTAACTGAAGCTCGTTGTGGAATCGGTTACTTACATACCGGTATCGAAAAGAATCTTGAATACCGCACTTGGACCCAGGGCGTAACTTTCGTTACTCGGATGGATTATTTGTCACCATTCTTCAATGAGGCTGCATACTGCTTAGGCGTTGAAAAACTCCTAGGTATTACGGATCAGATTCCAGAACGCGCACAAATCATTCGCGTAATGATGATGGAACTTAACCGTGTTTCATCACACTTAGTTGCGCTTGCAACCGGCGGCATGGAACTTGGCGCCCTTACTGCGATGATTTTCGGATTCCGCGAGCGCGAATCAGTCCTTGACTTATTTGAACTTGTAACCGGCCTACGTATGAATAGTGCTTACATCCGACCAGGTGGTGTGGCACAAGATTTGCCAGCTGGTGCCGAGCAACAAATCCGCGACACAATCATGGCGCTACCGCGTCGCATGAAAGATACCGCTGACATGTTGGTCGACAACTCAATTTGGTTGGCTCGTACTCAGGGAATCGGCAAACTTGATCTTGCTGGCTGCATGGCTCTTGGTGTTACTGGCCCAGTACTTCGCGCAACTGGTCTACCTGAAGACCTTCGCAAGACTGCGCCATACAGCGGATACGAAAATTACGAATTCGATGTCATGACTCAGACCACTTCAGATGCATACGGTCGTTTCTTGATTCGTTTAACTGAAATGGAACAGTCACTAAACATCGTTGAACAGTGTCTTGATCGCTTGCAGCCAGGACCAGTCATGGTTGAAGACAAGAAGATTGCTTGGCCAGCTCAGTTATCAATCGGTTCTGATGGTCAGGGAAACTCGCTAGATCACATTCGCCACATCATGGGCGAATCCATGGAAGCTTTGATTCACCACTTCAAGTTAGTTACTGAAGGCTTCCAAGTTCCGGCCGGTCAGGTTTACAGCGCAGTTGAATCTCCACGTGGCGAACTTGGCGTTCACATTGTTTCTGATGGCGGCACTCGTCCATACCGAGTTCATTACCGCGATCCGTCATTTACAAACCTTCAAGCCGTTGCCGCAATGTGTGAAGGCGGACAGATTGCAGATGTAATTGCTGCAGTTGCATCGATTGATCCAGTTATGGGAGGCGTTGATCGTTAATGTCGCTATCTGAATCAACTCGAGTACAAGCGCGCGAAATCATTTCGCGTTACCCGCAGGCCAGATCCGCACTTTTGCCAATGCTGCACTTAGTTCAGTCTGAAGAAGGCTATGTAAGCGCAGACGGTATTGCATTATGTGCAGATGAACTTTCCCTAACTACTGCTGAAGTTGCTGCAGTAGCAACTTTCTACACCATGTATCACCGCAAGCCGGCTGGCGAATATCACATTGGTGTATGCATCAACCCAGGCTGTGGAATTCTCGGTGGCGATGCAATTTGGGAGAAGCTAAGTTCCCGACTCGGTATTGGCCATGACGAAGTAACTCCAGATGGAAAAATCTCACTTGAGCGCATTGAATGTCAGGCTGCCTGCACACACGCACCAGTTATGACTGCGAACTGGGAATTCTTGGACAACATGACACCAGAATCTGCAATTGATGTAGTTGAAAAACTTGCCAGCGGCAAAGAAGTTATCAGCACCCGTGGGCCAAAGATTCGTACCTTTAAGGAAAACGAATTAACTTTGGCTGGCTTCGATGATGGCTTATTTGATGAAGGCGTCCAGGCCGATGAGCAAATGCTTGCCGGATTGAATCGCGCTAAGGAACTTGGCCAAACTGCACCAGGAGTAAAGAAATGACATTAACTCCGGTACTCAGTGCACATTGGGATGAAGTTGATTCCTACAAAATTACGGGCTACATGCGCCACGGCGGTTACACCGCATTCAAGAAGGCGTTCGCAACTGGCCCAGATGACATCATTTCGATGGTTAAAGATTCAGGCCTACGTGGTCGTGGTGGCGCTGGATTCCCAACTGGCCTCAAGTGGAGCTTTGTTCCACAAGGCGATGGCAAACCGCACTACTTAGTTATCAACGCCGATGAATCTGAACCAGGTGCTTGCAAAGACATTCCATTAATGATGGCTAACCCACATTCATTAATCGAAGGCATAATCATTGCTTCATACGCAATGCGCGCTAATCATGCATTCATTTATATTCGTGGCGAAGTTCCACACGTTTTCCGTCGTGTAAATAACGCGATTCGCGAAGCTTATGCAGCCGGCTACCTTGGTAAGAACATCATGGGATCCGGATTTGATCTAGAAGTTGTTTTACATGCCGGTGCCGGTGCTTACATTTGTGGTGAAGAAACTGCGCTGCTGGATTCCCTTGAAGGTCGTCGCGGTCAGCCACGTTTGAAGCCACCGTTTCCTGCAGTCGCTGGACTTTATGCTTCACCATCTTGTGTAAACAACGTTGAGACAATTGCAAACATTCCATACATCGTTAACAACGGTGTTGATTGGTTCAAGTCATTTGGAACTGAAAAGTCACCAGGCTTCAAGTTGTTCGCAGTTTCTGGTCACGTAAATCGTCCAGGAATTTACGAAGCACCACTTGGAATCACCATGCGTGAGCTTCTTGAGCATGCTGGGGGAGTTCGCGACGGTCACAAAGTTAAGTTCTGGTTACCAGGTGGATCTTCGGTTCCAATGCTGACTCCAGATTTACTTGATACTCCACTAACGTACGAAGACATTGCTGCAGCTGGTTCCATGCTTGGCACTGGAACCCCAATGATTTTCGATGAGACAACTTCTGCGGTTCGCGCCGTCACTGGATGGTTGGCTTTCTACAAGCACGAATCATGTGGCAAGTGCACACCATGTCGTGAAGGCACTTGGTGGTTAAGTGATGTTCTTCATCGATTCGAAGATGGCCATGGCACTGAATCTGATCTAGATAAGTTGATCGACATTTGCTCACAGATTGCTGGCCGTTCCTTCTGCGCTCTTGGTGATGCTGCAGCGACACCATTCCCAGCAGCACTTAAGTACTTCCGCGATGAATTTGTGCAAGCAACAAATACGCCAGCGAACGTAAGCTTTGATCCAGTTGCCGCCACAGTATTTGCAGGAGCGACTCGATGACCGTAACCACACAAACTGTTACTGTCACCGTTGATGGCGTAGTAGTTGAAGTTCCAGCGGGAACTTTAATCATTCGCGTTGCCGAAATGCTTGGCACTGCCATTCCACGTTTCTGTGACCACCCACTTTTAGATCCAGTTGCCGCCTGCCGCATGTGTCTGGTTGAAATTGAAGGACAGGGTAAGCCACAACCTTCATGTGCAGTAACAGTTGCTGATGGCATGGTTATCAAAACTCAGCACACCAGTGAAATGGCCGAAAAGGCTCAAGCCGGTGTCATGGAGTTCTTACTAATTAATCACCCACTTGATTGCCCAATCTGCGACAAGGGTGGCGAATGCCCGCTGCAAAACCAGGCAATGACAAATGGCCAGGGTGAAACCAGGTTCGAAGGCACCAAGCGAACTTTTCCAAAGCCAATCAATGTAAGTGCGCAAGTTCTGCTTGACCGTGAGCGCTGCGTATCTTGTGCTCGCTGCACTCGATTCGCAGACCAAATTGCTGGCGATCCGTTCATTGAATTGTTGGAACGCGGCGCAAAGCAACAAGTTGGAACCTCGGAAGATCAGCCGTTTGATTCATACTTCTCTGGAAACACAATTCAAATTTGTCCAGTTGGCGCATTAACAAGTGCAAAGTACCGCTTCCGTTCCCGTCCGTTTGATTTAGTAAGCACACCAACGGCATGTGAGCACTGTGCAAGTGGATGTGCCCTACGTACTGACGTTCGCCGCAGCACAGTTATGCGTCGCTTGGCTTGGGATGCACCTGAAGTTAACGAAGAGTGGAACTGTGACAAGGGTCGATTCGCATTCCCATACACAAACGAGGGTCGCTTAACTCATCCATTGGTTCGTGACGATGCAGGTAACTTAGTTCCAGCCTCATGGCCAGAGGCATTGCGAGTCGCAGCTGCTGGATTAGCAAAAGCTGGAAAAGCAACTGCAGTTTTGACCGGTGGGCGAGTGACCGTTGAAGATGCTCAAGCCTATGCAGCATTTGCTCGTGAAGTCCTTGGTACAAACGATGTTGATTTCCGCGCTCGCGCAGTAAGTAATGAAGAGACTGCATTCCTGGCAAATCATGTAGCCAACAAGGGCCTCGAGGTAACTTACGGAGACTTAGAAGCGGCAAAGAGTGTGCTTTTGGTTTCGTTTGAACCAGAAGATGAGTCACCAATTGTTTTCTTGCGTCTTCGCAAAGCAGCATTAAGTGGCACAACAAAGGTTTACTCAGTTGCGCCTTACACAAGTGCTGGTCTTGCAAAGATGAAGGGGACTTTACTAACTGCAGGTCCACGCGAAGAAGTATCGGTAATTGCTTCCGCGGCAACCCATCTTTCAGGCGACAGCGTGATTTTGGTTGGCGAACGTGCCGCGCAAACTCCGGGCGCACTAACAGCAGTTGCTGAACTTGTTTCCAAAACCGGTGCGAAGTTGGCTTGGATCCCACGTCGTGCTGGTGATCGCGGCGCGCTTGATGCCGGACTACTTCCAATCGAAGGTCGCAACACTTCTGAAATTGTTGCCGCTACTGGATCCGCAATTAAGGGACTAGTAGTCGGTGGCGTTTCACCTGAAGATGTTGATGGTGACCTAATGGGTGCAATTGAAAAAGCCCAGTTCGTAGTTTCGCTTGAGACTCGGCACACAGATATAACTGCAGAAGCGGATGTAGTTCTGCCAGTTGCAGTTGTAACTGAAAAAGCCGGAACTTTCCGTAACTGGGAAGGCCGCGACCGAAGCTTTGGTGCAGTCATTCCAACTCCAGGCGCACTAAGTGATGCTGATGTTCTTGGGGAGTTAGCCCGCGAACTTGGAAAATCACTTTCAGTTACCGATTTCTGGGCCACTGCAACTAAGCCAGTATTAAAGGCCGATGCAGCACCTGTTGAGACAGTCGGGAACGGACAAGCGGTGCTTTCCACATGGCGTCACTTGCTCGATAAAGGTTCATTGCAAAGTGGTGAACCATACCTAGCGGCAACTGCCAGAGTTGCAGTAGTTCGAGTTAGCCCAGCGACTGCACAAAAGCTGAACTTAGTTGATGGCGCAACTGCGACGGTAAGTTGCTGCGGCAAGAGTGCCAGCGCGCCACTGATTGTAACTGCTGGAATGTCCGATGACGTTGTTTGGTTGCCTGCAAATAGTGAGGGAAGTTCTTTGAACTTGCCATCTGGCTGTGTTGTTGACGTTGCAAAGGGAGGTAACTGATGTTTCGCTCCCAAGCTCAAGGCGATCTAAGTATTTTTGGAAATGATCCAGCTGCTGTTATTGCGGTAAAGGTCCTAGGCATTTTCGTAATTATGGTTCTGATGACTCTGCTTACTATCTGGGCAGAGCGACGCGTTGTTGGCCGAATGCAAATGCGAATCGGACCAAACCGCGTTGGTCCGTTTGGTTTACTTCAGTCATTGATGGACGGAATCAAGTTAGCCCTAAAGGAAGAAATCATTCCAAAGGGTGCACACCTGGCGGTATATGTCATTGCGCCAGTTATCGCAGCCACCACAGCATTCTTAACGTTTGCCGTAATTCCACTTGGACCTGAAGTTTCTATTTTTGGCACAGTGACTCCGCTTCAACTGACCGACTTCCCAGTTTCTGTTCTATATGTATTGGCAATTGCATCCGTTGGAATTTACGGAATCGTACTTGCTGGTTGGTCTTCTGGCTCGATCTACCCGCTACTTGGTGGACTTCGTTCTTCAGCCCAGATGATCAGCTACGAAATTGCAATGGGACTGTCGTTTGTTGCGGTATTCCTTTATGCCGAGTCAATGTCGACTTCGCAGATTGTCGCAGCCCAAGAACCAATGTGGTACATCGTGCTACTACTTCCGTCTTTCATCATCTACACAACTGCGATGGTTGGCGAAACTAATCGGGCACCGTTTGATTTGCCAGAAGCTGAAGGCGAACTTGTTGGTGGATTCCACACTGAGTACTCATCTTTAAAGTTCGCATTGTTCTTCTTGGCTGAGTACGTAAACATGGTTACCGTTTCGGCACTTGCCACGACGTTGTTCCTTGGCGGTTGGCGCGCACCTTGGCCAATCTCGCTTTGGGATCAGGCCAACGTCGGTTGGTGGCCAATGCTTTGGTTCTTCGGCAAGGTTTTCGCATTCATCTTCGTGTTCATCTGGCTACGTGGAACTCTGCCACGTTTGCGTTATGACCAATTCATGAAGTTTGGTTGGAAATTCTTGATCCCAGTTTCCATCGCTTGGATCTTGATCGTTGCAATCGCTCGCTACTTGCGCAACACCGGTGGCTTAGAGTCACGTAACTTGCTATTTGCGGCAAGCGCAGTGCTAATCGTGATTGTTTTGATTTCATACACACTTGATTTACGACGCAAGAAATCTGACGAAGTTGAAGAGCAACGAGCTGCGTTAGAAGCCGAGCAAGACTTCGATCCTTTTGCTGGCGGATTCCCAGTTCCACCAATGCCAGGTCAAGTTGCTCAGCCATCACGCCACGCAAAGGTAACGATTTCAAGCGGTGCCGTTGCATCTCAGGTCGTAACGGAAACTACGGAGGGCACCAATGTCTAAAGTTCCACAAGTTATCCGTGGATTCGGAGTTACTTTCTTATCGATGTTCAAGAAGGTGACAACAGAGCAGTACCCGGAAGAGAAGGATAAGTATCCACCGAAGCCTCGCTTCCATGGTCGTCACCAGTTAAACCGACATCCAGACGGTTTAGAAAAATGCATTGGCTGTGAGTTGTGTGCTTGGGCTTGTCCGGCGGACGCCATTTATGTTGAAGGTGCGGACAACACTGAAGAAGAACGTTTCTCACCAGGAGAGCGTTACGGCCGGACTTATCAAATCAATTACTTGCGATGCATTCTTTGTGGTTTATGCATTGAGGCATGCCCAACTAGAGCGCTAACCATGACTAATGAATATGAACTTGCCGATGACAGTCGCGAGAAATTGATTTTCACAAAAGAAGATCTACTTGCACCGCTTTTGGCTGGAATGGAACTTCCACCTCACGACATGGCTCCAGGCACAACTGCAATCGATTACTACGAAGGCAAGGTAGGCAGCAGCCCAACACCAAGCGCCGTAAAAGTAGGTGACGAATAGTGAATGGTGAGAGCGTAGTTTTTTGGGTCTCGGGTACGTTCGCCGTTGCTGGTGCACTTGGCATGGTTGTTTCCAAGAAAGCCGTGCACAGTGCGCTGTGGGTAGCTTTTGCAATGATTAACATTGCAGTTCTTTACTTCACACTTGAAGCACCATTCCTAGGAACCACCCAAATCATCGTT
>JBILBY010000158.1:0-2810 GCA_044353415.1 Candidatus Nanopelagicales bacterium
AATGATCGCACCGTTCTTGAAGAGATTTTGCATTCAAAGAAAATCACGCCACTGGTTGGCAAGCGAATTGATGAAGACACCATTGCAGTTCATGCCAGCGAACGCGGAAACATTAAGCAAGCGCTATTAAAGCTTGGTTGGCCGGCCGAAGATTTAGCTGGTTATGTTGATGGCGAAGCCCATCCAATTGCACTTGCTGAAAATTCATTTGAACTTCGCACTTACCAGCGCGAAGCTGCTGAAGGTTTTTGGCATGGTGGCTCTGGTGTAGTCGTGCTGCCTTGTGGAGCTGGCAAAACAATTGTTGGCGCTGCAGCCATGGCCCTTGCGGGTGCAACGACCTTGATTCTTGTAACCAATACTGTGTCGGCTCGGCAGTGGAAAGCTGAATTACTCAAGCGCACAACACTTACTGAAGAAGAGATCGGTGAATACTCCGGTGCTCGTAAAGAGATTCGCCCGGTCACAATTGCGACTTACCAAGTTATGACTACTCGTCGTCAAGGTGTTTACGCTCACCTGGAACTTTTCGATGCTCGCGACTGGGGTTTGATTATTTATGACGAGGTCCACCTGTTACCAGCACCGGTGTTCCGTTTCACCGCTGACATTCAAGCCCGTCGTCGTCTTGGGCTAACTGCAACTTTGGTTCGCGAAGATGGCATGGAAGGTGAAGTCTTTTCGCTCATTGGTCCAAAGCGCTATGACGCTCCTTGGAAAGACATCGAAGCTCAGGGTTACATCGCGCCAGCCGATTGCGCCGAAGTTCGAGTGACTTTGCCAGATGCTGAGCGCTTGGCTTATGCGATGGCAGAACCTGAAGAGCGCTACCGCCTTGCTAGCACTACTTCATACAAGAATCGTGTGGTTGAGCACTTAGTTAATTTGCATCCTGAAGATCACATCTTGGTGATTGGTCAGTACCTAGATCAACTCGATGAGATAAGTACTCACTTGGGTGTGCCAACAATTACCGGAGCAACTCCAATCAAGGAGCGAGAGCGGTTGTTCCAATCCTTCCGCGAAGGTGAAACTCGAGTACTAGTGGTTTCAAAGGTTGCAAACTTCTCAATTGACTTGCCAGAAGCTGGCGTAGCGATTCAGATCAGTGGCACGTTTGGTTCTAGGCAAGAAGAAGCACAACGGCTAGGTCGAATCCTTCGACCGAAGGGTGACAAACGTTCGGCGCACTTCTACACCATCGTTACTCGCGACACTGTGGATGCTGACTTTGCAGCCCATCGCCAGAGATTCCTCGCCGAACAGGGTTATGCCTACCGAATCATCGACGCGGATGACCTTCTATATGGAAAGCCAGTGGCTGAGTAGTTTCCGCCTAGGGATTTCCCTGTAATGGGAACGCCTAATTTCCACCTTGTTAATACGATGAACGCTCACGGGGATGTGGGTTATGAACAATATTGATTTACCAGATGCAGATTCGCCGCGCCCAGATTTAGCCAATATCCCAAGCATGGATGACATGCTCGCGCTCTACGAAAAAGTATTGTCCGAGTTAGATAGCGCTATTTCAACCCAAAAAGATTTTGCGGCAGACGACAAGCAATCAAACGCCCGTCACAGCAAGTAACTACTTCACGTAATTCTTGGCAAAAAAGAACGACCCCGAGAAAATCTCGGGGTCTTTCTTTTTAGTTTTTGTTAGGTATGAACTAGAAGTCTCTTGTCTCGCTTACGCGATCCAAGCCCATTCAGCTCTTATTGGTATGGATTAAAAATCCATACCTCCCATGTCGCCGCCACCGGCCATTGGTGCAGCCTTTTCTGGCTTGTCAGCAATGACAGCCTCAGTGGTTAGGAATAGTGCAGCAATGGACGCAGCGTTCTGAAGCGCAGAGCGAGTTACCTTAGCTGGATCGATGATGCCAGCCTTGATTAGATCTACGTATTCTCCAGTTGCAGCATTCAAGCCAAAGCCAGGTGCTAGGTTACGAACCTTCTCTGCAACAACTCCGCCTTCAAGGCCAGCGTTCATTGCAATCTGCTTTAGCGGTGCTTCAACAGCAACCTTGACGATGTTCGCGCCAACTGCTTCTTCGCCTTCAAGATTTAACTTGGCGAATGCCTTTTCGGAAGCCTGTAGAAGAGCAACGCCACCACCGGCGACGATTCCTTCTTCAACTGCAGCCTTTGCGTTGCGAACAGCATCTTCGATGCGGTGCTTGCGTTCCTTAAGTTCAACCTCAGTTGCTGCGCCAGCCTTGATAACTGCGACACCACCGGCAAGCTTGGCCAGACGTTCCTGTAGCTTTTCGCGGTCGTAGTCAGAGTCAGACTTTTCGATTTCAGCGCGGATCTGGTTTACGCGGCCAGCGATCTGGTCTGCGTCTCCGGAACCTTCAACAATTGTGGTCTCGTCCTTGGTAACAACAATCTTGCGTGCTTTACCAAGAAGTTCGATGTCAGTTGTTTCTAGCTTCAAGCCAACTTCTTCGCTGATTACCTGTGCGCCAGTCAAGATTGCGATGTCTTGCAACATTGCCTTGCGACGGTCACCGAAACCTGGAGCCTTAACAGCTACGGAACGGAAGTTGCCACGGATCTTGTTAACAACAAGTGTGGATAGCGCTTCGCCTTCAACATCTTCAGCGATGATGGCAAGTGGCTTACCGGACTGCATAACCTTTTCCAAGATTGGAAGAAGATCTTTGATTGCAGAAATCTTTGAGTTAACGATCAAGATGTATGGATCTTCAAGAACAGCTTCCATGCGCTCTGCATCGGTAACGAAGTAAGGCGAGATGTAACCCTTATCGAAGCGCATACCTTCAGTCAGTTCTAGTTCAAGA
>JBILBY010000020.1:0-9684 GCA_044353415.1 Candidatus Nanopelagicales bacterium
GCATGATGATCGCAGATCCATACATCGACCGGATCTTCTCGGGACATAACTACAAAAGTATTGAAGAATTTGCTAGAGAACTATCAAGGATGGGATAACGGGTATGAAGTTCAGTGTTTCATTAGTAGCTCACGGTGATCGCGAGATGACCCTGGAAGAAATCGTAGAACTTGCTGACGCAGTTGCTCCGTTAAGTGGCATTGCTTCTGGCATGGGAACTACTTCCTATGGCGCACAGATTATGGTCGAATCTGATAACTCAGCAGATGCTGTGCTTGAAGGTCGCAAACTATTCGAAGCCGCAGTAGCCAAGACTTCATTACCTAAATGGGAAGTCACCGATGCTGACACCATGAGTGAAGATGAAGACTTTGCAGATTTGGATCTAATCCCCGAATGATTAGATTAGGCAGCTTGGCCGGATACCCGTTTGAAGGACCACGAGTTCTTTCAGGCTGGACTCCGCCTGCTGTTCCAGCTGTTTACGTGATTTTGTCTCGTAACGATATTGAAGGTAAGCCGCAGGATTACTCAGTAATCTTTGTTGGTCACTCAGATGATCTGTCCACCGTTGGATTCCCATTCAAACACCGCCGATCCCCTAACTGGATTGAGCGCGCGGGATCCAAATACAACTTGCACGTTGCCTACTTTGATATTCCAGGTGGACTTGCCTCACACCGCCAGCAGATTTGTGAAGAGTTAATGGCTATCTACGATCCAAGCTGCAATGAAGAAAAGTTTGAAAAGACTTGGAAAGACGAGTGGATCGGCGAATACTCAACCCCGTTTACTGAGCCACTAACAACTGACCGAGATCCAAATACATCACATTAACTTTGACAACAAAAAGAGCCGCAGTTTGCTGCGGCTCTTTTTGTTTAGGTTTCTTGATTTAGATGTCTACACCTACGCCATGCATCTGACGAGAGCGACGAACACCCATAGCAGGCTTGTTGACTGAGTCAACGTGAGCTTCTGGAACATAAGTAGCGCCAGTGACGATGCCTTCAGCCATTCCGTAAAGAAGTGGCAAAGCACCGGCAACGATTCCACCAGTTTGGTTGATCTGGGTTAGTCCGCTGTGAATTACTTCAGCATCCTTCTTGATTTCCCAAACTAGGTCGGCTGCCTCTTCAAGAGCGCCAGCAACTTTTGTAAGTTGACGACCCACGATGAATAGATAAACCGCAAGACCTGCGATTAATGCAGTTACATCAATAACTGACCAAAGGGCTAGTGTGCTCATGAACGTACCTTTTCTAGTACCCGGCCTAGGAACAAGTGATGTTCTAGACCTTCATTTAATACGGCATCTACACCAGCGGCAGTTTCGCCGATTAGTGCAGTGTGTGCTGTGTTGGCCTTGGCTGCTGCCAAAGTTGCCTTGATGGCTGCAACTCGCTTATCGATAGTGCGAACTAGCAATACCAAGATTGTTAGTAGCGCTGCTACTGCAACCACCACAACAATTCCAAGGATGTTTGCAACAGTCCACAATGTCTCTACTGTGCTATCCATTTTCAGCCTCCTAGCTTTGTGCGGCCACGATTTAGGCCAGCAACGATGTTTGTTGCTGACTCAATTGTGATGCGGAGTTTTCTTAGGCCAGCAGTGTTTTTCTCTGCAGCCTGTAGACCGGTGTTAATGCGCTTTGCTTGTCCGCCAATGCGGCCAGCCAAAAGCAAAATCGGTACAACGAGTGCGACAACGACTAGTACTACGACTAGACCGATGACATAACCAAGTAGCCAACCTGTGTGACCACCGAAGAAATCTGTCATGACTACCCCTAAATCGATTCTGCGAAGTTACGCACTGGAGCCAAGTTCGCGTTGACTGAGTCAACGGTGCTTGTAACGGTTGATGTCTGTGCCACGATCACTGCAACGCCACCGTCTAGTGCGTCAAGAGTCTTGACTACTGAACGAAGGTGAAGAATCACTCGGATTAATCCAAGTGCAGCTGCAGCGATAATCACTGTGAAAATGATTAGCGATACTACAAATACGGTTTCCATTTAGATTCCCCTATCCCAGTAACTTCGCAACGGATCCGGCGTAACGTACTGCGCCGTTTGCTACTTCTTTAATGGTCTCGTCAGTTGTTTCCAACAAACTAGGAGTCGTTCCAAGTTCACCGATAAGTGCAACGCCACCGGAAAGTGCATCATCTGCAGCTCCGCGGATACGTTCCAATGCACTTAGCACTACGTTAAGCAACCAAACCAAAACTGGAATGATTACAACAACTAAGACGATGTTGAAAATTGCCCAAATACTCATCTCTGTTCCCCTTTACCGACGTGCCACTGGCTTGTAAGGAAGGAAGAAGCGGGCTAGTACGCGACCGGTAGC
Source organism: Candidatus Nanopelagicales bacterium (assembly GCA_044353415.1). GTDB lineage: Bacteria > Actinomycetota > Actinomycetes > S36-B12 > UBA5976 > UBA5976. The sequence goes on from JBILBY010000020.1 coordinate 2,358, forward strand.
ACGCTTGAATGCGTTGATACCAATCGATAGACCGCTGGCTGCCTTAGCGCCACCAACTGAGTTTGGATCCAAGCCCTTAGAGATTGCATCCATGCGAGCTTCCATGTTTACAGTCGCGGTGTTAACCAGAACTGCAGTTACGTCAGCAACTAGGCCACGGCCGTAGTTAGCAGCCGCACCAGAGATAGTTAGGTCCATCGAAAGATCAACCTTGGTTCCACCTGGAATCTGATTCAAAGCTGCAGTTAAAAGAACCGAGGCAGCGCCACGACCCTTCTTGTCTGAACCCGAGGCATCCAGAACCAAGATGCGCTTTGCGTTATCGCGGCTCTTGACTTCAGCAACACCATCGAACTCCAACTTAACTGGACCAGCAGAAACTACTACTCCACCTTCGTATTTGTCCTTGGAAACTTCCTTGGACAAGTTTGCACCTGGAATAGATGCTGCCACCTGTGGAATGTCATCAAAGAACTTCCACACTGCGTCAATTGGTTGCTTCACCTCAAATGATTGTGAGATCAGCATGATGCCTCCTTTAGGCCCGAGTTTGCATTAACTGTTTTCACGATTAGTCGCCCATCTTTACAGGTGGCATACCGCTGATGTCTTTACCGGTTGTTAGTGCTTCGTAAACGCGGTTTGGCATCATTGGCATGTCGATGTTACGAACGCCTAGGTGACCAAGAGCATCTACAACTGCGTTAACAAACGCTGCAGGTCCAGCTACTGTGGCACATTCGCCAACACCCTTGGCACCAATTGGGTGGTGCGGACATGGTGTGACAACTTCGTGAAGCTCAAAGCCTGGAGTCTCCCAAGCTGTTGGCAACAAGTAGTCCATGTAGTTAGAGCCAATCATGTTGCCTTCTTCGTCGTATGTCTGGTACTGCATGCTTGCCATTGCGTAAGCCTCAGTTAGACCACCCATGATCTGTCCTTCGACAACCATTGGGTTGATACGAACGCCACAGTCATCGACTGCAACAACCTTTAGAACATCCCAAACACCAGTTTCAGCATCTACTTCAACCTTTACGAAGTAGGCAGCGAACGGCCAAGTTAAGTTCGGTGGATCGTAGTAAGCGTTGTTCTCAAGACCTGGCTCCATACCGTCTGGCATGTTGCTGTAGGCAGCAAGCGCACAGTCCTGAATCGTTACGCCGCGCTCTTTGTTGGAGCGAACGTAGAAGCGACCCAACTCCCACTCGATGTCTTCTTCCGAGACCTCAAGTAAGTGTGCTGCGATCTTGCGTGCCTTGGCACGAATCTTGCGAGCAACCATGGCAACTGCAGCGCCGGCAACTGGGGTACTACGTGATGCGTAGGTTCCCATGCCGAATGGTGCAGTGTCAGTATCGCCTTCTTCGACGGTTACGTCATCAGCTGGAATACCTAGTTCGTGCGCAACGATCTGTGCCCAAGTTGTTTGGTGACCCTGACCTTGGTTCATCGCGCCGGTACGCAAGATTGCTTTTCCGGTCATGTGAACGCGAAGTTCAGCAGAGTCAAACATCTTGATACCCAAGATGTCGTATTCACGACTGTTACCTGCGCCCAAAGGCTCAGTCATTGTCGAGATACCAATACCTAGCAACTTGCCACGGGAACGAGCTTCAGCTTGTTCAGCTTTGTAAGTGTCGTAGCCAATTGCCTTCATACCTATGTCGAGGCACTTACCGTACTGACCCGAGTCGGTTAGGAAACCGAAGGCAGTGCGGTACGGGAACATGTCGTCCTTGACCAAGTTGATACGACGGAACTCCGCTTGATCCATTCCTAGATCGTTAGCTGCCGCGTGAACCATGCGCTCCTGGAAGAACATCGCTTCGGTTACTCGGAATGAGCAACGGTAGGCAACGCCACCTGGTGCTTTATTGGTGTAGTAACCAACAGATTCAAGGTGAGCAGCTGGCAAGTCGTATGCAGCAAATGCTGAGTGCATCAGACCGATCTTGAACTTTGAAGGCTGAGCATCTGCGTAGAAAGCACCGTGATCTGAGATCGTCTTCATGCGCATACCCAGCATCTTGCCGTCCTTGCGTAGCGCCATTTCACCCTGAAGGTAAACGTCGCGACCAAAGCCAGTTGAGATCAAGTTTCCAGTCTTATCTTCAATCCACTTGACTGGAACTTCAGTCAGGATCGAAGCCAAGATCGAGATTACGTAACCTGGGTAGATCGGCACCTTGTTACCAAAGCCACCACCCAAGTCAGGTGAAACGATGCGGATCATGTGTTCTGGAAGTTCCGCGACCATGGCCACTGCAGCGCGCACAATGTGTGGTGCCTGTGAAGTCATGTAAACGGTTAGCTTGCCAGTCGCGCGATTGAAGTCTGCAATCGAACCACAGGTTTCCATCGGAGATGGATGTGAACGTGGGTAGTGCAGTTCCATCTTGGAAATAACATCTGCTTCAGCGAATGCCTTGTCAGTTGCTGCCTTGTCGCCAATTTCCCAATCGAAGACTTTGTTGCCTGGCTGGTTTTCCTTGTCGTCACGAATTACTTCGGAACCGGATTCCATTGCCTGGAATGGGTTAACGATTACTGGAAGTTGTTCATACTCAACAACGATTGCCTGGCAGGCATCTTTTGCGATGTATGGATCGTCCGCAATAACTGCAGCAACTTCTTGGCCCTGGAAACGAACCTTGTCAGTAGCCAGTACTGCCTGAGTGTCGTAAGACAATGTCGGCATCCAAGCAAGGTTACGAGCTGCCATCATTTCGCCAGTTAGAACTAAGCGAACACCTGGAATGTCGTATGCCTTGCTGACGTCGATTGACTTGATGCGAGCGTGAGCAACAGGACTACGAAGTATTTCCATGTGAAGCATGCCCGGCAACACGATGTCATCGACATAGTTACCTTTTCCGCGGATGAAGCGATTGTCTTCGACGCGACGACGGCTAGCGCCTAGTCCGCCAATTTTGATTTCATCTAATGCCATGACTAAATCCCCTACCTATTTAGATTCCGCGCGCATTTTTTCTGCGGCCCATAGAACTGACTTAACGATGTTTTGGTAGCCCGTGCAGCGGCATAGGTTGCCGGACAGTGCCCAGCGAACCTCATCCTCTGTTGGATTGTCGTTCTTATCTAGAAGTGCCTTAGCTGCAAGCATCATTCCTGGAGTACAGAAACCACAGTGCAGACCATGCTCTTCTTTGAAGCCTTCTTGAATTGGGTGAAGTTCACTTGCTGATGCAAGGCCTTCAACGGTTTCAAGGCTATGACCATCGGCTTGCACGGCAAGCATGGTGCAGGACTTGATTGGACGACCGTCAAACAGGATGGTGCAAGCACCACAGTTTGAAGTGTCGCAACCAGTGTGAGTACCCGTTAGCTTCAGTCCCTGACGCAACAAGTGCGCTAGTAACAAACGTGGTTCAACATCAACAGTGCGATCGGCGCCATTAACTTTGATAGTTACGCGTCGAGTTGGAACACCTTCTCCAGGTGCTGCTTGTACTTCGTCATAAAGACTGGTCATTGTTATGCCGCTTTCTGTGATGTGTTTAGAAGTCCAGTAAGAATTCGTTCTACGAATGTCTTAACAATCTGGCGCTTGTAGTCGGAAGATCCCCGATGATCTGTACGTGGTTCTGCAACAGCAGCAACTGCGGCTGCAACTGATGCAATGTTTTCTGCGGTTAGCTTCTTGCCAACCAGGGCTGAAGCTGCTGCGTTCGCGTTGATTGTGCGACCGCCAACACCAGCAAGAGCAATACCTGCGTAAGCAACAGTGTCGCCTTGCATGTCGAGTGTGACAGCAACAGATGCAGTTGCGAAGTCGCCAACCCGGCGCTCAAGCTTTAGGTAGTTGCCAACCCGAACACCCTTTGGTGCTGGGATAACTGCTTCGATCGCAATCTCATTGAATTCCAATGTGTTTTGGAATGGACCAATTACAAAGTCAGCGATTGGAATGTCGCGCTTACCCTTTGGACCCTGGGCAACAATATGTCCGCCCAATGCAGTCATTGTGGCGGACCAGTCACCTTGTGGATCTGCGTGACACACAGAGCCCACGAAAGTTCCACGAGTACGAACAATTGGATCGGCAACTAGTGGAGCTGCTGCTGCAATTGTTGGTATGGCTTTGGCGATAGCAGGATTGTCCTCAAGATCTTCGTGTCGGCACAATGCGCCAATACGAACTGTGCCATCTGGATCGACGCGGTTGTAATGAAGGTCTTCGATGCCATTGATGTCAATGATCATTTCTGGGGCTGCAAAGCGCAATCGCATCATTGGCACCAAACTTTGGCCACCTGCTAATACCTTTGCTTCACCACCATGTGCGTCAAGAAGCGCTACGGCCTCTTCAACTGTCTTTGGTGATTCATATCCAAAGCGGGAGGGATACATTTGTTTCCTTTCGGTGACTTGAGTTAAGTCAGAGAGTTTAAAGTTTAAGAATTTACTTGTTGTCGCGAACAGCTACAGGCATGTCGCTTGCATCAGGATCAGGGCGCACGTCTTGGTGTGGTGGCCATGGACCTTGCACTGGTTGGCTGGCAACTTTTAAGAACTCAGTGATCTGTGGCCAGGCCCAGATAGTTGGGCTCTTGCCGGTCTTTGGTGCATTTTCAATCAATGCATAAAAACGCGGATTGCCGCGTTCCTGACCTGTGGATTCAATTGCCATTTCTGGGCTCCCCTATTCATTCCAATGAAGGTTTGGGCTTGAACTTAACACCCTCAATAGTCACTCGCAATAGGAACAGAGAAATAGTTATGTGTCGAAATTGTCGGAAAATCTCACCATTTGGGAGGCGCAGGGATATCGCTAGTTTTTCTTTAGTTCCGCGATTGCCTGTGCCAGCACTGAGATTGCAATCTCGACTGGAGATGAGGCAGAGATGTCTACTCCTGCTGGGCCAAACACCCGGGATAGGTCCGTTACATCCTGATAAGCCAGCCAGTCAGATCTATCTTGCTGCATCTTCATGGATCCCAGGGCGCCTATATATCCGGCAGCTCCTTCTAGGGCTGCTCCTAGGTTTCGGCTAGACATTTCAACTTCGTGACCCATGATGATTGCTGCATCAAGTGGTGAGAGTGAGGCAAGCAGTCCAATTGCTAAGTCATTACGCATTACTACTGAGACGTTCCAACCCAGTGTGGAACCTAGGTCTGCGATTGCGTCAGCTATCGGGCCTTGGCCAGCAACGACTAATCGGGTGACCGGGAAAAGTACGGAAATGACTCGATCTGGATGAATTTCGTAGGCAGTAGCACCTTTTGCGAATAATTCCGCGGTTTGGGCATCGGCCGTGCCAATTGATGACTCGTCAAAAACATCTACTCGAGTTACCTCGTCTTGATCCAAATGAGCCACGATTGCGATAGGCACTCGATCGATCATGGCTGGCCAAGTATCAGGGTCAAAATGATCGGCTGGGACAACTAAGAATTGGGCGTTGGTTCCAGTTGGAATGCCTGAGATGGTGGCTTCGAACTCATTTACCTGAATGTTAAGCAACCGGCCAGTTGGAAGCTTGCGGTTCGAGTGATCTGACATCGCACCGTCGAAAGCCCCATCGAAGATTTTTCCGATGCGGCCGCCACCTGGGGTTAGCGCCAAAGCGTGCACACCATGATTTGGCGAAACTAACCACGCGATTTCGGCGCGAGTCTTTGAGCGAACGCAAGCGTTAACACTTAGGGCGATGTCATACATGGTGAAAGTATAGGTGTCCTATGGGCGGTGCGGCATGATCGCATCAACTGGGATGTGACCAAAGCGTCCCTTTTGGTAATCCTCCATTGCCTGCATCACTTCTTCTTTAGTGCTCATCACAAATGGTCCGTACTGGAAAACCTGTTCGCGTAGTGCGATGCCACCAATTAGGAAAATGTCTAGGCCATCATGACGAGATTCTTGAACCTGATTAGCTTGAATTGAAATGTAATCACCGTTAACCAAAACAGCCATTTGGCCAGTTTGGATTGGATGGTTTGCTGGACCAACGGTTCCGGCGCCATTCAATACGTATGCAAGGGCATTGAAGTCACTGCGCCATGGAATCTCAGCGCGAGCACCGGGAGCAATTGTGATGTGAGTAATTGTGATTGGAGTATGAGAAATGCCAGGACCAGAATGATCTTCGATCTGTCCAGCTAGAACCCGAATCAATGCGCCACCGTCTTGTGTTGTGACCATTGCGGAATCTTGACCTTGCAAATCTTGATACGCCGGTTGAATGCGCTTCTTTTCTTTCGGCAAGTTAATCCAAAGCTGAACTCCGTGGAATGTTCCACCGGACATAACTAAATCTTCTGGTGGAGTTTCAATGTGAAGGATGCCATCTCCCGCAGTCATGTACTGCGTGCCACCTTCTTTAATGGTGCCACCGCCACCATGGGAATCCTGATGTAGGAAGCGACCGTCCATTAAGTATGTGAAAGTTTCAAAACCACGATGTGGATGCCAAGGTGTTCCCTTAGGCTCACCTGGCAAGTATTCAACTTCGCCCATCTGATCCATGTGAATGAATGGATCTAGATCAGCGTTGGGTATGCCGGCAAATGCGCGACGTACTGGGAAGCCTTCGCCTTCGTATGCCTGTGGTGCATTTGTAATCATCTTTACTGAGCGTGGTTGCGCGCCAGGGGCGACGAAAACTCTCGGCAAAGTCAAAGTATCTGCAGTTACAGCGGGCATTGCGGCCTCCTTAGGCTTAGTTGAATGTTCAACTACCTTTAGTCTAGATGCCAGTTTAGTTAAACGCAACCGTTTAGACCTGAAACCTCATAACCTAAAGGGCAGAACCAGCTTTAGGAGTCCGGCGTGGAGCCAATTATTCGCAAGTTATCTGAAGGTGATTGGGCTGGCTGGCCAGAAGAGCAAGTTGCTGCACGCGGCAAAGTTTCTTGGAAAGCTTTGCAAGGTGTTAACGACGATGAAGAAACTGACATGGTTCTGGGCGTTGCCCGAGTGTTTAAAGATGAATCCCTTGAAGCTCATCGCCACTTGCAACCAGAGACTTACTACGTATTAAGTGGCAAAGGTAAAGTCACGATCGAACACGTTGAATACGACGTTGAAGCTGACACCATGGTCTTTATTCCAGGTGACGCCCTACATCAAATCAATAACTACGATGACGAGCCGCTTCGAATTCTTTACTTATTTGCCACGCCACATTTCAGCGACGTAATTTACAAGTTTTAAGCGGCGTAATCTGGCTGGCTGCGATCGAGCATTCGCTTGAGTGCTGCAAAGTGCAAATCAATTCGGCTGTATCCATCAAGGTGCGTTGAATCCTTGAACTGCTCAACAGTCATGTCCACGATATCTTTTGGAACTTCACGAATC
>JBILBY010000192.1:0-2801 GCA_044353415.1 Candidatus Nanopelagicales bacterium
GTCTGAGCCAGAGCGGGCAGCTCTAGGTATTGCGCCACTTCCACAATCACTTGGCGATGCCATCAAGGTTATGGAAAAAAGTGAGTTAGTTGCCGAGACTTTAGGTGAACATGTGTTTGACTTTTTCTTACGCAACAAGCGTGCTGAATGGGAAGAGTACCGATCACAAGTGACTGCATACGAACTTGATAAGTATTTACCGGTGCTTTAAATGAGGCCATTAGTACTGGTAATTCAAAATGAGATTGACGACCCCGTCGCCCTTGTTGGCGAATGGATCAGCGAAGTTGGCGTTGACGTTGAAGTAATTCACGCTTATCGCGGCGAAACCGTCCCAGCATCGTTACCCGCCAAGTATTCAGGGTCCATCGCTATGGGTGGCTACATGGGCGCAAACGACGACATTGAATTCCCGTGGCTAATTGATGCGCGTTCGCTAATGAAAGATGTAGTCGCTAACGACATCCCATTTTTCGGTATCTGCCTTGGCGGACAGTTATTGGCCGCAGCTATTGATGGCAAAGTTGGACCTACTCCGGTTCCTGAAATTGGAGTTGCTTCATTTCGAGTAACGGCAGATGCTGCTACGGACTCAGTGTTTGGCCACCTAGCAGGTAAAGATGTAATCGCAGCGGAATGGCACAAGGACTATATATCTGACCTTCCTGATGACGCCGTAGTTCTGGCCGGAAATGATGTTTGCCCAGTGCAGGCATTCCGAATGGGCGAAAATGTTTATGGCGTGCAATTCCATCCCGAGGTCGACTCGGAGATTTTTTCATCTTGGGCTGCAACCGATGATGAGTTAGCAAAGTTAGATCACACAATTGAACAGGCTTGCCAGCAAGTAGCGGCTGCCGAAGCAGAATTGATCAAGACCTGGAAGCCAGCATTTCAAGCTTGGGCGCAATTGGTTAAGGACCAACAGGCTAAAGCGCTGTGAGTGAAGCACGCGGATCTACTCAACTTGCCCGCTTGGCTCGTATGGGCTTTGCCAATACCCAGGCGTGCCAGGACACTTTGGATTCCTCACCTGCGCTAGATGCCAAATTGGAATTCATCAAGGATTCGCCAGACCCAGATGCTTCACTTGCTGCGCTAGCGAAAGTTATTGCTTCCGGTGGACTAGACATTGATTCGCTAGGTGAAGAAAAGTTTCGTGACCTAGCAACATTGCTCGGTTCTTCAGTAGCAATTACAGAACATTTGGAACGCCATACATCCCACATCAATTACGCTCTTGAAACTTCTGATGTGCCAACTGCCTTCCAGATGCTTAGTGATTTGTTAAAGGCCATCTCAACACTTGGCTGGGATGAAGCGCTTTTGGCACTAAGAATTGCTTACCGTCGCCAAGTCAGCGCAATCGCTGCAGTAGATCTTCGCGCCGGAAATGAAAGTACGGCAATTCTGCCCGGTATCGCTCAAGCCTTAAGCGACTTAGCAGATGCCGTGATTGCTAGCGCATTAGTTATTGCGCGTTCCAATGTTAAAGATGATGACAAAGTCCGAATGGCTGTCATCGCTATGGGTAAATGTGGCGCTCGAGAGCTTAACTACGTAAGTGACGTTGATGTCATGTTTGTGGTCGAGCCGGCATCGGGAGCATCTGATCAAGAGGCAATAACTATTGGAAGCGAAATTGCTAAAGCCGTAATGCAGGCCTGTTCAGCCGTTACCTCCGAAGGAACAATTTGGGATGTTGATGCAGCACTACGCCCAGAAGGTAAATCTGGGGCATTAGTTAGGACATTAGATAGCTACCTGGATTACTACCATCGCTGGGCTCAGACTTGGGAATACCAAGCATTGCTTAAAGCTCGGCCAATGGCAGGGGACTTTGATTTAGGAAATGACTTCGTTGCAGCAGTCTCACCGCTGATTTGGCAAGCATCTAGCCGACCAAACTTTGTTGATGACGTGCAAGCGATGCGGGAGCGCGTTACCGACCTGTTGCCTGCCAAGGATGCAGATCGTGAGTTAAAGCTTGGTCGAGGGGGATTGCGCGATGTTGAGTTCGCAGTCCAACTACTTCAAATGGTGCATGGTCGCACGGATGAGTTAGTCAGGAATCCAAATACCCTCTTGGCACTTGAGCAACTTGCTACCTGGGGATATGTAGGACGCGAAGATGCCGCGACACTGGATGCGGCCTATCGATTCTTGCGAACTTTAGAACACCGAATTCAGCTTTACCGCATGCGCAGAACTCACATCATGCCAACTGACGAGACGGACCAGCGTCGCCTTGGCAGATCCATGGGATTCTCGCTAGACCCAGTTGCGGATTTAACAAAGGAATGGAAAAAGCACGCACGCGAAGTTAGACGCATCCATGAAAAACTCTTCTATCGTCCGCTGCTTCAAGCCGTTGCCAAATTAGACAGTAACGACTCAAAACTTTCCGCAGATGATGCAAGAAGCCGACTTAAAGCGCTTGGCTATGTTGACCCAGATAGCGCATTGCGTCACTTGGAGTCATTAACTTCGGGCGTAACCAGGCGTGCGGTAATCCAGCGCACCTTGCTTCCAGTCATGCTGGAATGGTTTGCAGCCACCCCTGACCCAGATGCGGGATTACTTGGCTTTAGAAGAGTCAGTGAAGCATTAGGTACAACACCTTGGTACTTACGCTTACTGCGTGATGAGTCTGCTACCGCGCAACGTCTAGCAATCATCTTGGGTTCAAGTAGGTATGCAACAGATCTATTACTTAAGTCGCCGGATGCCGTTAACTTTCTAGCGACCGAAGAATCGCTCATGCCTAAATCGGAAAAGGAACTACTCGATGAGGCGTTAGC
>JBILBY010000159.1:0-2794 GCA_044353415.1 Candidatus Nanopelagicales bacterium
CCCACACCAATTGCCGGATTTCCACTTCGGTATGCCGATCGCACAACTGGTGTGCCACCGGTTGCGACTACGACATCGGTTCGCTCATCAGTCATCAAAGCATTGATTAATGGAATTGAAGGGTCTTCAACAATTTGGATGATGCCATCCGGAGCTCCGGCTGCAACTGCCGCTTCAGACATTGCCTTAGCTGCTGCAACACAAACTTTCTTTGCCATTGGGTGCGGGCTAATGATGATGGAGTTACGTGTCATCAAGGCCAAGATGATTTTGAAAGAAACAGTAGCGACTGGATTAGTTGACGGGGTCAGTGCCAAGATCACGCCAGCAGGACGAGGGATCGCAACAATTTTGTTTACTTCATCAATCTCTGGGGAAACAAAATCTTGGCCGCGGTAAGTTTCGACGATTCCAGTTGAACAAGCAATATTCTTAAGAACTTTATGTTCAACAACGCCAAAGCCAGTTTCGGAAACTGCATCTCGCGCGAATTCCTGTGCTCTGGTGGCCAAAGCTGATGCAGCTGCGTCAACTATGCGATTCACTGTCGCGATGTCGTATTTGGCGTAGGCCCGGGCAGCCCAATCAGCACGTTCCACCATTGCACGACCGCGTGGAACGCCAGCTGGTTCAACCATTAATGGCTCAAAAGTCATTTCGCTCATGCTGACCTGCGCTCATTGCGAACTTCGGCATACGCTTTTCCGATTGCCAATTCCGTTCTATCTAGCATTTCTTCGGCAACTTCAGGCTTTAACAGAATACCTGGCTTGTACTGAAGTACCCGAGGATCAAGAGTCGAGAAGATTGCCCAAACACCATTTTCGTAAAGGTGGCGCATTACGTATTTGGCGCCTTGTGGATGTGCAAACTCCAGTCCCAGGATTACTCCGTTTTGACGAATGCCCACAAACCAATCCGGGTAAGTAGCTTGCACTGCAGCTAAGCGCTGGCCGACATAATCGGCAATGTAATGAACCATGGAACGTGTCTCTTCACGGGAGCAGACTTCCAAAGTTTTAAGCGCTGCAATGCAACCAAGTTCGGCGCCACCAAAAGTTGAGATATGGCCAAAGCCATCTTCATTAAGCCAACCAGCTGCTTTTTCAGTAGCAAGAACTGCAGCGATTGGATAAAGACCGCCTGAAATACCTTTACCAGTAACAAGGATGTCTGGAGTAATTCCATGCTTTGTGATTCCCCAAAGTTCGCCAGTGCGCATCAATCCAGTTTGAACTTCATCTGCAATGTAAAGGGCATCGTATTTTTCGCAAAGTTTTTTAACCGCTTCTAAGTAGCCAGGATTAGGAAGTGGGAAACCATATGTTGCTGGAATAGTCTCCATGATTACCGCAGCAACATCCCGGTCGCGTAATGCGTCTTCCATTGCTTCTAAATCATTGAACGGGACATGAGGGAATTCTTCTGGTCGATCTGAAAGAAATAGTTTTGAGAAACGATCGTCGCCAGTACCAACGGCTAATCCAGTGTGACCGTGGTAGGCCTTAATGATGGAAACAATTTTGCGCTTTTGCGTGGCATGACGCGCAGTCTTTAGTGCGATGTCAATTGCTTCGCCACCACCAGAGCCGTAAATAACTTTAGATAGTCCAGCTGGTGCTGACTTGATGAGAGCTTCTGCTAATGCAGTTCGAGCTAACGATGGGAAGTGATGATTACCGATATCAAAATGTTGCATTGCCATTGTTACAGCTTGAACAACTTCCGGATTTCTATGACCAAGGTTGTAAGTTCCACCATTTAGATGCGCATCAATTAAACGCTTACCCGACATGTCGTAAATGAAATACTCTTCGCGTCGATCAATTACTAGCGGGACACCCGAGTCAATCCAGAATTGAGTTTTGCCTGGATTCCAAAATTCTTTTGACTTCTCCAGCATCTGCTCTTTGGAGTCGTATGAGAATAAGCCGTAGTCGAATTCAGGTGCAGCTGTGTCTTCTTGTGTCATCCCGAACCCTTTCTCAATCGTGTGCGCTATTCGCGCGATGTCTTTGTAAACCAATAATTACATAAAATTAGACCAAATGACCATACCTTTTAGCAACTTTTGGTTGAACTTTGGTTTAACAGATAAATCCCCTTAAAAACGGGGTTTTACTGGTGAGTATGTCCGATTTGCGTGTTTATCCTGAGATTTTTAGACCAAAATCGAAGTTTTGTTAACCAAAAAAGTTGGAAAAACTATCCAAATCTCGTTGTACTTGGGTTCGTTATCTGGCAAGGTCGTTCCAATCGTGTGACTCAGGTCACCCGCAACTGAGCAATATCAAGTGAGCAATGTTGGGAACTTCCCGGCGTTACAACGAAAGGGTCGAATACATGTCGACAAATAACGAAAGCCAAAAAGGCCTTCGCAAGGGTGCCATTGGCTTAACCGCTGTTCTGTTCATGGCCGTAGCTAACGCTGCACCAATCACTGCGATGAGCTTTAACGTTCCAATCGGCGCGGGTTACGGTAACGGACTCGGCGTACCGGCTGGATTCTTATTCGCAACGATAGTTCTATCCATCTTCGCAATTGGTTTCTCGGCAATGGCCAAGCACATCACGACTGCTGGCGCCTTCTACGGTTTCATTTCACATGGCCTTGGACAAGTTTGGGGTATGGCTGCTGGCCTACTTGCAACAATTGCTTACATTCTCTTCGAAGGAACCCTCATTGGTGGCTTTGCGTTTTTCGCTGCCAACACATTGAGTTCAATGGCCGGGATCGAAATCAATTGGTTGATTATTGCAATCGGCGGAATGATCCTGATCTGGGTGCTGACTT
>JBILBY010000161.1:0-2765 GCA_044353415.1 Candidatus Nanopelagicales bacterium
CTTTGACGCAATCTCTCGAGCACGAGTGGAACTCTTTCGCATCAGGTTCTCTAGTTCGCCAGGGTCTGTCATGTAAGAATCCACTTTGGCCTGCAATGGCTCAACAAAACTCAGAACAGCTGCTGCGGTTTCTTTCTTAAGATCGCCATACATCCGACCTTCAAAACTCTTTACTAATTCAGGAATCGCAGTTCCGGTGTATGCAGACATGATCGTCAACAAGTTTGAAACGCCGGCTTTGTTTGCGGGATCAAATGCAACTACTGAATCTGAATCGGTAACTGCTGACTTTATTTTCTTTTCAGTTGTCTTTAACGGATCCAATAAATTGATACATCCAGATGGTGAAGACTTACTCATTTTTGCAGTCGGATCTTGCAGGTCCTGAATTTTCGCAGTGCCTTTAACGATGTGTGCTTCCGGAACTGTGAAAGTGTCACCAAAGCGGCCGTTGAATCTAATTGCAAGATCGCGAGTGAGCTCTAAATGCTGACGCTGATCTTCACCAACTGGAACTGCGTTCGCTTGATAAAGCAAAATGTCCGCTGCTTGCAAAATTGGATAAGTCAGCAATCCAACGCTTGCAGTTGCTGCGCCACCTTTTGCAGACTTGTCCTTGAACTGCGTCATTCGGTTTGCTTCACCTAAACCAGTAATCGAAGACATGACCCACATCAGTTGTGCGTGCTCTGGCACATGACTTTGCACAATCAATGTTGATCGATTTGGATCGATTCCAAGGGCTAGCAGTTGGGCGTAAGAAAGCAAGGTCCGATTCCGAAGTGTTTTTGGATCTTGCTCAACTGTGATGGCATGCATGTCAGCAATGAAGTAAACGCATTCGTGCGTTTCTTGCATCGCAACCCAGTTTTGTAGCGCGCCTAGATGGTTACCAACGTGGAAACTATCGGAAGTCGGCTGAATGCCAGATAAAACGCGCGGTGTCATTCCCCTATTGTGGCAGAACGAACTACTCGAATTCGGGACACCCTTCGGCCATCCATTTCCAGAACCGTCAAAGATCCCGTCTCAATCACAATCTCGTCGCCAACCATTGGGATTCGACCAAGCTGGGCTGCCATAAATCCGGCGGCTGTGTCGTATGGACCGTCTGGCAATTCCATCAAGGTTTCCTCCAGGAAATCATCAAGGTTGAGTAAGCCATCTACAACGACGTCTTTACCTGGTGGAATCACGCCTTCGGAAGCATCCGTGTCATATTCATCGCGGATGTCACCAATAAGTTCTTCAACTAGATCTTCCATAGTGATGATTCCAGCAGTGCCACCATATTCATCAACAACAATTGCCATGTGAGCATTTGTGGCTCGCATATCTGTTAGCGCTGGGATAACTCGTTTGGTACCTGGCAGTCTTGCGACATCGCGAACTAAGTCGCCAACTCGAATTGAGCGTTCCCGGATTTCTGGATCCAGTAAGTCACGAACGTGAACAAATCCCAAAATGTCGTCTTCGGAGTCATCCGATACTGGATAGCGCGAATGTGGTTTGTCAGCAACAATCTTCACGGCTTTGAAAACTGGCAAATCAGCATCAAGAAAAGCTACTTCGGTGCGTGGAATCATAACTTCGCGAATTTCACGTTCGCCCGCTTCAAAAACATCATCGATAAGTTCACGCTCGGCATGAGTTAGGTCTTCATGCATAGCAACCATGCCGCGAAGTTCTTCACCGGAAATTTGTTCTTTACCTGCTTGTGGGTCTCCACCAACAATGCGCAGCAATGCATCGGAAGAATGTGAAAGTAGCCAGATAAATGGTGCCGTAATTTTGGCTACCAAATCCAACGGTGTGGCCAAGATTAGTGCGAATCGCTCTGAATGCTGAATCGCCAATCGCTTAGGAGTTAACTCACCTACAACTAAAGATAGATATGCGATAAGCAAAGTGGCCAAAATGAATGCCATAGTTTCGGCAGCACTTTCACTCAATCCCCAAGAAACTAATTGGGGAGAAAAAATCGGAACAATTCTCGATGCGCCAAAGCCCGCCGATAAGAATCCAGCCAGAGTTACGCCTACTTGTACCGCTCCCAAAAAACGATTCGGGTTAAGCATTAACTTCTCTAGGCGACGCCCACGTCTACCAGTTGCCGCAAGTTTCTTGACCTGGCTGTCGCGAAGTGAAATCAGCGCAACTTCAGCTGCGGCAAAAATGCCACCAATTACCGTAAACAGCAAAACGATTGCCATCGTTTGCCAAAAGGTCCCCATGGCTAGAGTCTACAAGTTAAATTTGGCCGTAACCGGGGCGTGATCGCTCCACCTTTGCGCATATGAATCTGCTCTACCAACCACAATTTCCTTGCAATGGGGAGCAAGTGCAGAATTCGCAACGTGGTAATCAATTCGCCAGCCAGCGTTGTTATCGAAGGCCTGTCCACGCCACGACCACCAGGTGTAAGGGCCTTCGACTTCGCCCGCATGCTTTCGTCCCAAGTCAACAACTCCAACTTTGTCGAACCACTTATCAAAGTAAGCGCGCTCTTCAGGAAGAAATCCAGCTTTAGTTAAGTTGCCTTTCCAGTTCTTAATGTCGAGTTCGCGGTGGCCAACGTTGAAGTCACCGCAGGCCAGAAACAGTTCATCTGCTTTTTGAGCTGCTTGAAACTTCTTAGTCATTGCTTCTAGAAATCGATACTTCTCTTGTTGAACTGGTTTTTCCGCATCACCGGAGTGAACATAAACCGAAGCAACTGTCATCGGGCCTTTTTTGGTTTCAATTTCTGCCTGGACCCAACGGCC
>JBILBY010000160.1:0-2765 GCA_044353415.1 Candidatus Nanopelagicales bacterium
GCAAAGTTCAAGCCGGGGAAACCGTTGCGGTGTTTGGTTGTGGCGGTGTCGGTTTAGCCGCAATCATGATTGCAAAATCTCGTGGTGCAACTGTCGTAGGTATTGATACATCAAATCCAGCTCGGGATCGTGCTCGCCTTGCTGGCGCGGATTACGTCTTGGATTCAATTCATGATGATGTAGTTAAAGAGATAAAGAAGTATGCACCTGCTGGCGCTGACTTAACGGTTGATGCATTGGGAAGTATTGCGACTAGCAAACTTGCGGTTGAATCATTACGCCGCTTAGGTCGACATGTTCAGGTTGGTTTGTTGCCACCTGCAGAAGTTAAAGATCAGGCAACTATTCCAATGCACACCGTAATTGGTCGTGAGCTTTCAATCATGGGAAGTCATGGCATGTCAGCTGCGCACTATCCGGAAATGCTTGCCGAGATTGCAAGCGGGGTTTTGCGCCCTGACACATTGGTTGAACGAACTATCACCTTAGATGAAGTTCCAGATGCGTTAGCGCAACTTGGTACTAACCCTTTGCCAGGTATCACCATAATCAAGCCGTAGAGATTGCTACGCTGACAACATGGTTAGAGTTTCTGCAGATTCCTTAGTTGAACTTCGCAAACGTCGTAGTGCAAAGTGGCGAACATTTCCTGAAGATGTGTTGCCATTGCCAGTTGCAGAGATGGACTATCCAATTGCAAAGCCAATCCGTGACGTACTTATCGACATGGTTAAGCGCAGTGATACTGGTTACTCGGGCATCGCACCCGAATTGCCCCAAGCTTTTGCCAACTACGCCCAGCGCAATTGGAATTGGACGGTAAACAAAGACCAGTTCTATTTAGCAACTGATGTTGGTGTTGCTGGCGTTGAAGTTCTGCGCCTCTGGACTGAGCCTGGGGACAAGGTGGTTATCAATACTCCGGTCTATTTGAATTTCTTTACTTGGATCAAAGAAGCAAAGTGTGAAGCAGTTGATGTGCCACTTAATCACTTAGGTGATGAGTGGTCACTTGATCTTGCAGGTCTTGAAGACGCTTTCGCTGCAGGTGCGAAGGCATACATCCTGTGTCATCCGCATAATCCCGTAGGCCATGTATTCACTATGGATGAACTAGAAAAGATTGCTGAACTGGCAAAGAAATATGGAGTTTTGGTTATCAGTGACGAGATTCACGCACCACTGATGTTCTCGGGAGCCAAATTCATTCCTTACTTAAATGTCAGTGAGACTGCTCGCGAGACCGGGCTTTGTATTACTTCGGCCAGTAAGTCTTGGAATCTTGCAGGACTAAAGTGCGCACAGATTGTGGCTGACAATTCAACGATCAATGACCGATTGTTGCAATTACCACTTTCCTCACCATGGCGTTCATCGCTATTTGGCGTATGGGCAAGTATCGCGGCCTATAACCAAGGCGAACCTTGGCTTAAGGCAGTTTTGAAGAACGTTGATGAGAATCGGCATTACCTGGCGAAGTTACTTAAGAAGCACCTGCCAAAAGCGAAATACACAGAGCCGCAGAGTACATATCTTGCTTGGATTGATTTAAGTGCTTACGGCCAAGAAGAGGTTGCAACCTTGCTGCTTGATAAGGGCAGAGTTGCATTAAGTGGTGGCACTGACTTCGGTGGAGTTGGCAAAGATTTTGTGCGATTGAATTTGGCAACAAGTAAAGAGATCATCAAGGAAGCTGTGCTTCGCATGGCTAGTGTGCTCGAGGATTAAATGTCTCACCTTGGAATGATTACCGTCGTAGTTGATGACTACGACACTGCAATTGCTTACTACACAACAGCCCTTGGTTTCACTTTGATCGAAGACACCAAGATGTCTGAAACCAAACGGTGGGTTGTTGTCGCACCAGATGCAAATCAAGGCGCAGCTTTGCTACTTGCCCAAGCTGCTTCGCCAGAACAGAGTGCTGCGATTGGTAATCAATCAGGTGGCCGCGTGATGTTTTTCTTGTATACCGATAACTTTGATCGCGACTATGCCAGAATGGAAGAACATAACGTTGCATTTACCGAAGAGCCTCGTCATGAAGAATTTGGCAAGGTTGTGGTGTTCGCCGATAAGTATGGCAACAAGTGGGACTTCATCGAGCGTAAAGGCCAGTAGTTATGAATTCAGTGTTGGGTTACGAAATCAAAACTCCATGGGGACCGATTGCAACATTTGTTGATGTGACTAAAGAGCCAGTGGTCATTGGCGCGGCATTCAGCGACATTCCAAAGTTCTTGAAAAAGTCTGGGCACAAATTAAACATTGTTGAGTTTAAATCTGATGCGAAACTTGCTGGGGTGTCCAGTGTTGTGAAGTCTTGGATCGATGGCGATCTTGATGCATTCAGATCCTTAAAGGTCCGCCAGCCTGGTGGTGATTTCACCCAAGATGTTTGGAAAGCGCTTCGCACTGTTAAAGGCGGGAAAGTGATTAGTTACGCAGACCTTGCGGCAAAAGCTGGTCGTCCGTTGGCCGTGCGGGCTGCGGGCACTGCAATGGCAACGAACCTGATTGCACCCATCGTGCCTTGTCACCGCGTAGTAAAAACTGGCGGCGCAATTGGTAACTATGGATTTGGCGTTGACCTAAAGGCAAAGCTTTTGGCACACGAGGGTGTTGACCTCTAGTCTGTGCGAAGTTGTTTACTCAGTAGGCTTTCAGGCATAACAAGGAGTAGGCATGGCAAAAACAAAAGGTTACGCAGCCCAAGTTGCAAACGGAAAAATTGAACCGTGGGAGTTTGAGCGACGCGAAGTCGG
>JBILBY010000162.1:0-2763 GCA_044353415.1 Candidatus Nanopelagicales bacterium
GACCAAGATCTGCTTCAAATGCGCCTTCTTCCAATCGAGCCTTAATGGCCGACAAGAAGCGAGCTGCATCAGCGCCATCAACTAAGCGATGATCGTAAGTCAATGCTAGATAAACCATGTGGCGAACTGATATCACATCAGCACCCGTGTCATCTACGGTAACAACTGGGCGCTTCACGACCGCGCCAGTTCCCAGGATTGCAACCTGAGGCTGGTTAATGATTGGGGTATCAAATAGGGCGCCGCGACTACCAGTGTTAGTGATCGTGAATGTGCCACCACTTAATTCATCTGGTGACAACTTGTTGGTGCGAGTGCGTTCAGCCAAGTCGCTAATCTTGCGAGCTAGTCCACCAATGTTTAGATCGCCAGCATCCCGAATTACCGGAACCAATAGGCCACGTTCGGTATCAACTGCAACACCAATGTGCTCGGCATCAAAGTAGGTAACAGTTCCGGCTTCTTGATCCAGAGTTGCATTCACATTCGGGAATTGCTTCAAAGCCTCACATGTTGCTTTTGCAAAGAAAGGCAGGAACGAAAGCTTCACGCCTTCACGTGATTCAAATGCGGCCTTGGATCGATTGCGAAGTGAGTAAATTCGGGTCACATCTACTTCGACAACAGAAGTTAACTGCGCTGAAATTTGCAGAGATTCAACCATGCGTTCGGCAATAACTTTGCGAAGTCTGGTCATTGGTTCAGTTCGGCCACGTAGTTCACTTGCCGGAGCCGATTGCGGGGCAGCCTTTGGCGCTGCAGATGATGCAGGAGCAACAAATGGCTTGGATTCAACTGGACGGGCTTCGTTAACTACAACAGGAGCAAGTGTTGCAGGCGCAGAAACAATATCTTCCTTGCGAATGCGACCGCCAACGCCGGTACCGACGACAGTTGAAAGATCTACGCCACGCTCAGCAGCAATCTTTCGAACTAATGGTGTTGCATAAGCATTATTATTTCCTGCTGGTGCGGCTGGCGTCGAAGTTGCCGCAGTTGCAATCGGCGTAGTTGCAATCGGTTCAGGCTTGGATTCAGGCGCTGGTGCAGCTGGCACTGGAGCCACAGGAGCAGATGGCACTGCAGCTGGAGCAGATCCAGAAAGCGCGCCAATCGTGCCAAGTTGTCCACCAACGAGAGCTATGCCATCTTCAGCAACTGTGATCTCGAGCAGGATTCCAGCGACTGGTGAAGGAATTTCAGTGTCAACTTTGTCGGTTGAAACTTCGAGTAGCGCTTCATCTGCTGCAACTGAGTCACCAATGGCCTTTAGCCAACGAGTAACGGTTCCTTCAGTAACACTCTCACCCAATGCAGGCAGTACAACTGGCGTGATAAGGCCACCACTTGCTGGAGTAGCAGCACTTGCGCTCGGGGAAGAAACTTCGGCGACCGGGGCAGGGGTAGCAGGAGTGGCAACAACTGGTTCAGGTGTGGCCGCAGCAACAGGGGCTGAGCTACCAGACTCCGTAATAACAGCAAGCGCACCGCCAACCAGAACTACAGCATCTTCGCCAGCAATGATTTCGGTTAGTACTCCACTCACTGGTGAAGGAATTTCGGTGTCTACTTTGTCAGTAGAAACTTCTAGTAATGGTTCATCGGCAGTTACGGTGTCGCCGACAGCTTTTAGCCAACGAGTAACAGTTCCTTCGGTGACGCTTTCGCCCAGTTGGGGCATTGATACCGTAGTGGCCACTGTGCCGTTACTCCTTTTACTAGTTGTCTTAAGGTTATCGGTTAAGCGTGGGCATGGAGCGGCTTGCCAGCCAACGCCATGAACGCTTCTCCCATTGCTTCGTTTTGGGTTGGATGCGCATGAACCAGGGGAGCCACATCTTCGGCAGTTCCTTCCCAGTTATAGACCAATTGCGCTTCACCAATTAGTTCGCCAACGCGGGCACCAATCATGTGAACTCCAACGACAATTCCGTCACTCTTCTTGCGAATTAGCTTGATAAAGCCTGTTGTTCCCAAAATTTGGCTCTTGCCATTTCCGCCCAAGTTGTATTCGTAAGCCTCAATGTCGCCGTACTTATCCTTAGCCTGCGCTTCAGTTAGGCCGATGCTGGCAATTTCTGGCTCACTGTATGTAACGCGAGGAATACCCAGCTCATCTATTGTGGCTGGGGCTAGCCCGGCAATTTCTTCAGCCACGAAAATTCCTTGCTGGAATCCACGATGTGCAAGTTGTAATCCTGGAACGATGTCGCCAACTGCAAAAACGCCAGCAACATTTGTGGCCAGGCGATCATTGGCTAATACAAAGCCACGATCCATAGCAACACCATGATCTTCATAACCAAGATTTTCGGTACGAGGTCCGCGTCCAACTGCAACGAGTAACAAATCAGCAGAAACGGTTTCGCCAGATTCCAAGGTGATCGTCACGCTCTTGTCGTCCTGAGTTGCGGACTGGAATCGAACGCCAGTCTTGAAATTAATTCCACGTTTCCGGTATGCCCGTTCCATTGCCTTTGAAACCGCAGCATCTTCAGCTGGTACAAGTGTTGGTAGACCTTCAATGATGGTCACATCTACGCCGAACGATTTCCAAACGGATGCGAATTCAACTCCGATAACTCCGCCACCAAGAATGATTACGCTTTGTGGAACATAATCAATTTGCAAGGCTTGATCACTGGTCATTACTCGGCCAGAAATCTCCAAACCTGGAATTGATCGGGCGAACGAACCGGTTGCCAAAACAATATTCTTGCCTTCGTAGCGCTGACCATTTACTTCAACAGCATTAGGTGCCAC
>JBILBY010000163.1:0-2739 GCA_044353415.1 Candidatus Nanopelagicales bacterium
TGCGCAGCAACGGCATGCACACCACCTTGCTGGAGACTTAGGTACCACCACGGGTAAATAACTTGCCCAATCCCGGCGCTAATGCAAATCAAGATTGAAATCTTTTTGAAGTTTTGCTGGGGTTTGAATGCGCTGACTGCAAGTAAACCAAATACCCAAACCATGTACTGCGGAGACAGAACGCGGCTTGTAACAATAGAAATCAAAACTGCTAGTAATGCAATGTCCGCTGGATTAGCTGAGTTCAATCTGCCAGTAACTCTCCAAAAAAAGAGAGTTCCAAGCAAAGCCACGCCAACCAAAGTGATTAGCAAAGAAACAATCGAAGTTCCAGAGGCAACAACTTCTATCGCACCGAATTGAAATGCTGACGATACATTTCCAGGGCCAGCATTCCACAGCTGATAGGGAAGTGCACCTACGGATTCAATCTGTAGTCCGCGAGATCGCTGACCACCAATAAATGAAAAACTCTCACTCCACCAAAGACTAAGTAGCAAACTTCCTGCGGCAAATGTGCCAGCGAACCAAGTTATTACTTTTAGCGCCGAACCCTTGGGCGTTGCAAGTAGCAAGAGCACTGGCCACACCTTTAAGAGTGCGCCAATTGCAATCGCAATTCCAAACTTGCGGGCCTGTCCCACATAGAGCAACGCAGCGACGGCTGCCAAAGTTACAAAAACATCAAACCGACCCAGGATGATAGGACCCATTATCAGTGGGGTAAGCATCCAAATAAATGCTGGCGTTGAGTTTTCTTGCTCACGTCCAGTTCGGGCTAAGAGTAAGAAAATCGCTAAGTCTGCAACAGTTGCCAAGAAAACAAACCCAACCGTATTCCCAGCCAACAAATACCCAGCCAGAAATACCACGGCAGCTAGTGGCGGATATTGCCACATCGGATCGTTGATCGGAAAGAACGAATCTGCAATGTTGCCAGCCCACCAGTCGTATAGGCGGACATCACTAAATAGGAATTCAGATTCTGGATAGAAAATCAAGCCAAAACCAGAGAGTAAAACCCAAGCTCTTGTAGCAACCCAACCAAAAGCTAGGGGCATTACTCGCATGAATTTCCGATTCTGTTAAAAGACGCGATCTGAATTAAGCGTAAAGACCTTCAATATCGCCTGCGAAATCCTGAACAATCAAATGTCTACGAATACTCATTTTTGGAGTTAAGTAGCCATTGTCAATCGTTAAATCTTCCGGCAAGATTACGAACTTCTTAATCGCTTCAGAATTTGAAACTGCTTCATTGGCAGCGTTAACTGCTTTCTGAACCAGAGCACGCACATCTGCATTTTGAATCAAGTCAGACATCGGAGCAGATTCAATATTGTTAGCAGCCAAAATCTGTGGCAAAGCATCTTGATCCAATGTGATCAATGCACCAATGTATGGCTTGTTGTCACCAACTACAACACACTGGCTGATGATCGGATTTGCCCGAAGTCGATCTTCAAGTACGGCAGGCGCAACATTCTTGCCACCAGCGGTAACAATGAGTTCTTTCTTGCGACCGGTGATTCTCAAATAGCCGTCACCATCAAGTTCACCAATGTCGCCAGTTCGGAACCAACCATCAGAGGTCATAGCCTCTGCAGTTGCCGCGTCGTTGTTCCAGTAACCAGCAAAGACGTGCGGTCCCTTTAGCAAGATCTCACCATCAGATTCAATGCGGGCACCGGTGCCTGGCAGTGGACGACCAACTGAGCCAATCTTTAAAGCTGAAGGCAAGTTAAGAGTGCTGCCAGCAGTTGTTTCAGTTAGACCGTAGCCTTCCAGAATTATTAATCCAATACCTCGGTAAAAATGTCCTAACCGAGATCCAAGTGCAGCTCCACCAGAAATTGCGTGTGTTACTCGACCGCCCATTGCGTGGCGCAACTTGGAGTAAACCAACTTGTCGAAAAGCCCATGCTTAATAGATAGACCCTTGGAAACGTGGCCGTGATCTAAAGCTTCACTGTAGGCAATAGCAGTTGCTGCGGCTCGGTCAAATATTTTGCCCTTAACTGGGCTTGCTTCATGTGCCTTAGCAGCCGACCCATTAAAGACTTTTTCAAATACTCGAGGTACTGCTAGTAAGAACGTTGGCTTAAAGGAACCAAGATCCTTAAGTAATGCTGTTGGGTTAGGGCAGTGACCGATAGTCACTTCGCCGCGCAACATAGCAACTTGAATCAAACGTCCGAAAACGTGGGCAAGCGGCAAGAAGATAAGTGTGGAAGCTTCTGGTACATCGAATACTTCTGGAACCGCTTTCACCAAAGTATCCACTTCAGAGATGAGATTGCCATGAGTAATGATGCAACCCTTTGGCTGACCGGTAGTTCCCGAGGTGTAAATCAAAGTAGCGGGATCACTAGGCCCAGCTGATGTTCGTCGAGACTCAAGTTCCGAATATGAAACGTTTGCACCTTTACGAGCTAATTCAGCTAAGACATCGTCGCTGAATATGTACGAGCGTGTCATGTGTGGAACTTTTGCTGCAATTGGTTGGAACGCATTAGTGGTTCGTTGGGCTTCAAAGAAAGTTGCAACTACATGCGAATCCGAAACGATCCATTCAACTTGCTCAGGCGAGGATGTTTCGTAAATTGGCACGGTTACACATCCGGCGTACCAGATTGCGTAATCTGCCACAGTCCATTCGTATCTAGTGCGAGACAGAATTGCGATGCGGTCTCCTGCATTTAGTCCCTCAGCGATTAAGCATTTGGCAACGCTGCGCAC
>JBILBY010000164.1:0-2725 GCA_044353415.1 Candidatus Nanopelagicales bacterium
CACATAAGGCCGGCAGCACCAGCAGCTGCGCCAGCAATGGCGAATGTGAATGTAATGGTCTGGTTAACGTCGATACCCATCAAACGAGAGGCATCTTTATCTTGCGCTGTGGCGCGCATGGCACGACCGCGCTTGGTTTTATTCACAATGAATGCCAAGACAATCAAGAGTGGAATTGTGATTGCAAAAATGATTAACGTCTTGAAATTGATAACCACTCCGGCTAATTCAAAACTGGTTGAAGGTAAAACGGTGTTTACGTTAACGGGGTTGGAACCAATCCACTTAAGTCCAATCCACTGAAGTACGAATGACATACCCACGGCAGTAATCAGCGGGGCAAGTTTTGGTGCATTTCGAAGCCTGCGATATGCCAAGCGCTCAATCGAAGTGTTAACTAACGCACCGAAGAGCATGGTTAGAAGTAGAACCAAAAGTAGAAGTGCGTAGTTCGTCGCGCTTGGCGAATCTGCGCCAAGGAACTCAGTAAGTACTGCAAAACTAAAAACTGCACCGAGCATGAACAAGTCACCATGTGCAAAGTTAATGAGCTCGATAATTCCGTAAACCAAGGTGTAGCCAAGTGCGATTAATGCGTAAAGCAAACCGTTGTTTAAACCGTTCACGGTAACTTGAGCAAACTGTAATGGGTCGTTAGTTAGATTCAGGCCTAACCAATACACGGCTACACCAATGATGAAAACCATTGAAGCCTTAATAAGTATTGCGCTTGGCGTTACTTTCTTCTTGCGTGCTACGCCGGATGCAACCGAAGTCATCTGCGGTTTCTCCTTCAAGTAAGACACCTAAATCGGTGCTTGGAAATTTCTCTTAATTAAACACTATAGTTTCTCGAAATTGTAGGAATTGGGCGGGATTGGTCAACCAATCCCGCCCAAACCTTTTGCCTATTACTAGGCGGTTAATTACTTGATATCAAGTGTCTTGATATCAGTTTCTACGCCGCCAGTCATCTGCTGAAGAGTCATTGTGACGGTATCTACGTCACCAGTCTCCTGGCTTAGGCAGAAGCCCATGCCTGAGATTGATTCTTCGGCTGTTAGACATAGTTGTTCTCCAGCGAATACTGCATCAAGAACGCCCTGACGGGTGCCGTCTGATGCTGCAATTGCCTTAAGGATTACCTGCATGGCTACGCCACCATATACTGCGTATGAGCTGTTTGGCTCTGCGCCGTACTTGGCCTTGTAATCTTCGATGAACTTAGCAGGAGCGCCGCCACCCTTGATGATGCCATCAAGTGACTTACCAGCGAATGTCATCCATAGGCCTTCAGCTTCTGGCATTTCGCGAAGTGTTGGGTATCCGGAGAAACCATCTGGAGACATTGCAAGGAATGCAGTGTTGTCGCCAAGTACAGCAGTCTTGTCCTTAACTAGCTGAACACCGTTGTTGTCAAAGATGCCACCGTAGTAAACAGCTGTTGCGCCAGATGCCTTGATCTTTTCGAATGTTGCTGTGTAACCCTGGGTCTGCTTTACATCCCATGATCCACGGAATACAGTTCCGCCAAGCTTTTCGAATTCAATCTGTACTGCGTCAGCGATGCCGATGCCGTAAGCCTGAGTATCGTCAAGAACAGCAAGGTTTGTTACACCCTGTTCGTTGAATAGGAACTGAGCAGCTGCTGTTCCCTGGAAACCGTCGTGTGCAATTACGCGAGCGTAGTTACGTGCGCCGGATGGGTAGTAAAGACCTGGTTCGCCCTTATCCCATTCAATAGTTAGACCTGGGTAAGTGTTTGCATGTGAAACCATTAGCATGCCAGCCTGGTTAAGCACTGGAATGATGATCTTTGCACAACCTGAGTTGTATGTACCCATTACTGCAACCTGTGCAGTGTTGGCTACGTGATCCTGTGCGTTCTTTGCACAAGCTGCATCGTCCCAAGCACCCTTAGCGGCTGTTGAGTCATCGTATTCTTTGATTTCGACAGTGAAGTCTCCAGCTTTGCCGCCAGCTTGTTCAAGAACAAGTGCTGCGACTTCGTTGGTTGACTTGCTCGCATCAGCTGATGCACCCTGCAATGGAAGGTCAGTACCTACTACAAGTACGTCGCCGCCAGCAGCTGCATCATCACTGCCACCGCTGCAAGCAGCAAGGGCAAGTGCGCCAGCAATAGCTAGAGCACCGATTTTGATCGGCTTGATCATTTGTATTTCCTCTCGTTGGCCCGACGAATTCTTTTCGGGCATCCCTAAAGTAACGGCTGAAGCCCCGTAAATTCAAGGCAAATGGCTCGTGGAGAGCAGGTGTTACGGGTTCGTTATCGGGTACTCCCGAAACCAGTCCTAAATCGGACATTTGCCTGAACCAACTAGCGGCGGCGTTTTTCCCTGATTCGCAGGTTGATTACGATCGGTGAGCCGGCAAAACCGAATTCCTCACGGAATCTGCGCTCCACGAATCTGCGATATCCAGCCTCTAGGAAGCCAGAAGTGAAGAGCACGAATACCGGTGGCGCAACGCTGGCCTGAGTTCCAAACAGAATCTTTGGCTGCTTGCCGCCCCGAACTGGGTGTGGATGACTAGCAACAATCTCTGCCAAGAATGCGTTCATGCGACCAGTTGGAACTCGAGTTTCCCAGCCAGCGATAGCAGAGCGCAACGCAGGAACCAGCCGATCTTTATGCCAACCAGTTTTTGCGCTGAAGTTAATTCGAGGTGCCCAAGCAACTTGTACTAAGTCACGTTCGATTTCTCG
>JBILBY010000021.1:0-9427 GCA_044353415.1 Candidatus Nanopelagicales bacterium
CCAACCAGCTGCTTCGAACTGCGCTCGCCATTGCATGATGCGGATTCCAGGAATAACGCGATCAAGTGACTGTCGATTAAAGTCAACGACCCACATCACATTTCCAAGTTCGGTGGTTGCTGGGTCGGCTACCGCTTCCCAAACGTTTCCTTCATCCAGTTCGGCATCACCGATCAATGCAATAAAGCGAGAATGTGGTCGCTCGCCAAAATGTGAGTCAACGTAACGCCTGGTTGCTGCCGCAAAAAGTGGAGCTGCTGCGCCTAGGCCAACCGAGCCAGTTGAAAAATCTGGTGCATCTGGATCTTTAGTTCGTGATGGATAAGACTGCAAGCCGCCGAATTCGCGCAAGCGCTTTAAGTAACTTTCATCAAGATTTCCAAGCAAGTACTGAATGGCGTGAAAAACTGGAGATGCGTGCGGCTTAACACTTACTCGATCTGGTCCATCTAAATGATCAAAATAAAGTGCGGTCATGATTGAAGTAAGGGAAGCACTTGAGGCCTGATGGCCACCAACTTTTACATCATCTTTTAGTTCTCGTTCGCGGTTTGCAAAGTCAACCATTCGGACCGCAAGCCATAAAACTCGTCGCTGAATCTCATCCAAAAGATCAGTATCAACGCGTTGCTTACTCATGTCATTTCCTTTGTCTGGGCTGGTGAAGGGTCAAACATTTTGAGCGAAACCGCCGCCATAACTGAGCATATCGCCATTACGGTCCAGGCTGCCTGCCAACTGAAAGATTCAACAATCTGAGACATGATGATCGGCGAAACTCCCCCAGCAGCAAAAATGAAGCTGTGCAAAACCCCTTGGGTAAATCCAACCCGCTCTGGCGGCACCGCAACAACTGCCGTGGTGAAAAGTAAGCCATTCCAACCCATGGCTGAGATTCCAGCCAAGAAAAGCAGCGGCACGACAATTGCATATTGCTCAAGTACTGCGCAGAGCAAAAGGAGTGTTGCCCCCAATAGCGCAATCACGATCTGGAATTGCACCCGTCTGGTTGGATAGCGATCGCTAATTACGCCTAGACGAATTCGAAGTGGAATTACAAAAGCCATCATTAATGCATAAAGTTGTCCCGCTTGAGTTGGAGTCCAACCTCTGCTGCCACTTAAGTAAAGAGTAAGTAGCGCGACGATTCCTAGTTGGGTCAGACAAAAAAATGCAGCAGCAATCAAGATCGGTGAAAGTCTGCGCCAATTCACTGGTGGTAGATTCTCCGCTTTTAGGCGTGGTGGTTCTGGAACTCCAGCCGGAGCAAACATTACAAAGAGTCCGCCCAAAATGATTAATGCTGCAAGGGCATAGAGCGCAGCACTAAGCCCATATGAAACTGCAATGCCAGTAAGCACGATTCCACCGATGACTCCACCAACAGGAACTGCCGCTTGTCTCGTTGAAAGCGCAAAGCCAATATTTCCTAAGTGAACAAAATTTCTGGCCAATCCCTTGGTCATCGCAACCGTCGGCGATGCCATCATGATGCCGGCAAAAATAAGTGCGAAATGTGCCACTTCAGATGCCTTAAAGAATGCGGCGATCACAAAACATGTTGCAGTGCCCAGCAATCCAATTAGTGCAACTAATCGATCATCGATTCGATCGGCCAAATTACCCCAAAAGATCACAGCCCCGGCCGTGCCCAGACTGATAGTTCCAAGAAGTAATCCAACACCTGAAGTTGTTAGATCAAATGTGCTGGCCAGAATTGGTCCCAGCGCAGGTAAGCCTTGTTGCGCAGTTGATACAGCTAATTGCGCAGCAATTGCGGCAGCCAGAATTCCAAGCGCATCTCGGCGCAATTTTTCCGGAGATGCTTGTGACATTGGTTATCTAGATGCCAAAGTGTGACGCGACATCACAATACGCTGAACTTGGTTAGTGCCTTCGTAAATCTGAGTGATCTTGGCATCACGCATCATGCGCTCAACAGGATAGTCACGGCTGTAGCCATAGCCACCCAGTAATTGAACCGCATCAGTCGTAATTTCCATCGCTACGTCTGAAGCAAAGCATTTACTTGCGGCGCCAAAGAAAGTTAAATCAGCATCATTGCGTTCACTTCGGGCTGCTGCTGCATAAGTTAGTTGGCGTGCAGCTTCAAGCTTCATGGACATATCTGCAACCATGAATTGGATACCTTGGAATTCGGCAATTGCCTTACCAAATTGCTTGCGCTCCTTGATGTAGCCTGCTGCAAAATCCAATGCGCCCTGAGCAATACCAACGGCTTGAGCCGCTATTGCAATCCGACTGTGATCAAGTGTCGACATCGCAATGCCAAAGCCTGATCCCACTTCGCCGATTCGACGAGAATCCGAAATCACTACGTTGTCTAAATAAACTTCGCGAGTTGGTGATCCCTTGATTCCCAACTTCTTTTCTGGCACGCCGAAACTTACGCCTGGATCGTCTTTCTTCACAATGAATGCTGTGATGCCACCGCGAGCACCTTTTTCTTTATCGGTTACAGCAAGCACGGTATAGATGTGACTCTCGCCAGCATTGGTGATCCATTTTTTCGAACCGTTCAAAGTCCACGAGTCACCATTTGCTACAGCTGTAGTTTTCATTGCGCCCGCATCACTGCCCGCATCTGTTTCAGAAAGTGCGTATGACCAAAGGGTCTCACCCGAGGCAAGGCCCGGCAAGAACTCTTTCTTTAGATCTTCACTGCCGCTATGGATAACCGGCAGTGAAGCAAGCTTGTTTACACCTGGAATCAAACTGCTGGAAGCACAGGCTCTGGCAACTTCTTCCACCACAATTGCTGAGGCTAAGGCATCGGCGCCAGCGCCGCCGTAAGCCTCAGGCACATGGATGGCCTGAAGTTCCGCGCCAATTAGCGCGTCATACGCCTCTTGTGGGAAGCGGGCATCTTCATCAACCTGCGCTGCGAAGGGAGCAATCTTGGCATCAGCCAGGGCTCTAACCACTGATCTAAGTTCTTCGTGTTCGTCAGCGGTCTTATAAAGGTCGAAACTACTCACTTGTGCTCCTGATTCGCCGGATTGCATACAATTCTGTCACTTTTAGTTGCCAACTGCCATCGAAAGCCTTAATTTGGTCAAAACCCAGCAAGGATTCCTGAATAGATGTATACAAGAAGTGGGTATTTTGCCATTTGGAGGGCACATGTCAGATTCATTCGAAAATGCTGGTTACGGACAAGGCGAAGTTGGCTGGGGTACCAAACCAGCGATTATTGCCGTTGACTTTCAGATGTCATTTTGTGACCCAAAGTTTGCTTTAGGTCGAAGTGAGCACGCCCAACGGGCCATCAAGAACGCCGCTCGCCTTTTCCCTGCTGCGCGAGCTGCTGGAATTCCAATCATTCACACTGCAGTGGCCTGGTCTACTGATACTGAGTTCGCTCGCTGGAAAGTGCCGGCACTGCGCGACATACATCCTGGATCCTACGAAGCTCAAATTCACCCAGATCTATGGGATGACAGTGACGTTTACATTTTGAAGCGCTTCCCTTCCGCATTCTTTGGTACTGACATGAGCAGTATCTTGACTACAAACGGAATCGATACTGTTCTAGTTACTGGAGTGACTTCATCAGGTTGCGTTCGCGCAACCATAGTTGATTCCTTCTCTTACGGTTTCCGCACAATTGCAATTGATGATGCCTGTGGCGATCAGGATGCTGGCCCACACGATGCCAACATGCAAGATGTTGGTCGCCGCTATGCAGATGTCATTCAAACCGATGACGCAATTGCCAAGATCAAAGCACTGGGTTAAACATTTAAAAAATGACTCAGCGCGTGGCTTGCTTCACAGGCAGATTCCAACCCTTCCACAATCAACACTTGGAAGTGCTGTCTGCTTTAAGCCACGAATTTGATCGCATCATTATCGGAGTAACGAATCCAGACATCGAAAATCTGTTTGAGCATGCGGCAAGTCTGCACCGTCATACTGATGCCGCTAATCCGTTTTCCTATGAGTCTCGCGTTCAGATTATTAAAGATTCGATTTCCGAGCTAACTGATCTAAATAATGTGGAAATTGAAATCATTCCGTTTGATTTAACCCAACCAGATTCCTGGACAGTGCCTGCCGAAACGGTATTTGCATTGCGCATCTTTAGTGCTT
This sequence comes from Candidatus Nanopelagicales bacterium, assembly GCA_044353415.1. Taxonomy (GTDB): domain Bacteria; phylum Actinomycetota; class Actinomycetes; order S36-B12; family UBA5976; genus UBA5976. Next base: position 4,114 of record JBILBY010000021.1, read on the forward strand.
GGGAAGCAAGTAAGTTGGATCTCTTTACTGGCCAAGGATTTGAAGTTCTTGAGTTACCAGCGCCAGCAACGAAGATATCTGCATCTGATATTCGCAAGACACTAACAACAAATGACTCGACCTGGCATTCACATGTTGCCCCAGGCGCAGTTTCTACGATCCAACAAGAATGGGATAACGCAACATCAAAGGTGAGTGCTTAAGTGAAGCCAGCACCGATGTGGGATGACCGAACCCCAATGATTCTGATTACTTTTGATGGACTCGGCGATCGGCCTTGCGAGGAATTAAACGGGCAAACTCCTTTGGAAGCTGCCCATACTCCCAATCTTGATGAACTAACTCGAATTGGTGTCTCCGGAATTCATCAGCCATTTGGTCCAGGGCGAGCAACTTCAAGTGAGCGCAGTCACTGGGCAATGTTTGGCCAGACTCAAACTTTCCCTGGCCGAGCTCTGCTAGAAGCAACAGGTATGGGAATTGAGATTCCATCGCAGCGACCTCATTTTCATCTTGCGCTTCGACCTGCCGAGATTCGTGACAGTCAACTTCATGCCATTGGTCGAGTCAGCGCTGATGATGCAACTGATTGTTTAGATCTATTTGATGCGCTTCGAGTCATGCCACATGAACTAAATCCTGTGTTGCACCCACTTCGCAACGGTGAATGCATTCTCGAGTCGCTCGCACTGTCATCACATGAGATAAGTGACAGTGATCCACTATTTGGTCACCTGCATCCAGTACTAAAGCCACTGCCACTTGATGATGCTGTGGATTCAATAGCAGCTAAAGCTTCTGCAGATCTAATGACAAGTTGGCTAAGCGCGGCTGTGAAAATGCTGCAAGAGCATCCAATAAACAAAGCCAGACGTGAAGCGGGAAAACTTGAACTAATTGCTCCCGTAACAAAATGGGCAAGTAATAAAACTGAGTTGAAAACATTCGAGCAGTCCACTGGATTGACGGGCGCAGCAGTTACGAGTTCTGCTCTTTATCGCGGATTAGCCGAAACCTTGGGCATGACTCAGACTCACATTCAAAGTGACATGGAAAACATTCAAGAAGATTTTGAAGCCCGAATCTTGGCTGGAATTGAATTGAGCAAATCGCATTCGTTTGTTCACATTCACACCAAGGCAACAGATGAAGCTGGGCATACCAAATCGCCTGCATTAAAGCGAGATGTGATCGAGGCGTTAGATCGTGCCTGCCATTCACTAATCGAATTAACGCAAACCAAAACGATCGTGATTACTGGAGATCATGCAACACCTTCAACTGGTGGGATCATGCACTCAGCACATCCGACTTCAATAGTTTTAGTTGGTCCGCACGTTCATCCTGATGCGGTAACTGCATGTGGTGAAAGCTCTCACAAATCCGGTGACCTTGGAAAAATTGCAGCAAGTGACATTTTGCCTCTTATGTCGCATTACTCGCATCGAGCTGCTTTCAAGGGGCATCGAACTGGATCTTGCGAAACAATAGCCTTACCTGACAACCCGATCGCCCTAGATTTCTCGGAACCAACAAATGAAAATCACGTCACTCAAATAAACCGAACAGGAATCAAATGACCAGCCACGTAACGTCCCCACTCGATGTAGAACTTCACATTCCCGCGCACCTAGATGCTGTGATTGCAGAAGTAACTGACCTATATGAAAATGAGGTCGCGCCTCGGGAACGAGCGCTTGATCACTTACTTAGCGATCAATCAAAGTTCCTTGACCAAGATGGTCGTCTGCATAAAGACATCATTGCCGCCCGCCGCGAAATCATGGCAGCTGCCGGTGCAAAAAACATTTACAGTGCACACCTTCCAGAATCTTTAGGTGGCCGGGGTCTTGGACGCGAAGACATGATTTATGTCGAGGAAAAGGTTTATGGCTACGGTGTTGGCTTGAACCCAGCACTCCTGTCCTGGTCTGAAGGCGCCACTCCTCGACTACTTCATGCGCACGCACATCAAAAAGAACAGTTCACTGATCCGCTAGTAAAGGGTCTTAAGACCAGCTTGCATGGCGTTACTGAAACCGGAGCTGGCTCAAACCTTTACGACATGAAGACCAATGCAGTACGCAAGGGATCTGACTGGGTACTTAATGGCACCAAGGCTTACATCACCAACTACTTTGACGCCGATGTTGCGCAAGTATTGGCAATCACAAATCCTGGTGGTGGCCGTCAGTCCTTCACATACTTCATGTTTGATACCAAAGAGTATGCAAACAAGGGTTACAAGATTGGCAAGCTTTACCAAACCATGTTTGGTGATGGCTACACCGGTGAAATTCACTTCGAAGATATGGTGCTGCCAGAAAGCGCAGTACTTGGAGAAGTCAATGGTGGCTTTGACATTGCAGTTATGTCCTTCAATTACACCCGGATGCGTCGCGCCGGTATGTGTTCTGGTTGGAATAAGTACCTAATCGAAAAGACGCTAGAGCGCGTCAAGACTCGCATCGTTGGCGGAGAGCCACTTGGAGCTAAGCAAGGCATCCAGTGGATGATCGCTGACATGTATCTAGATTGGCAGCAGACTCGTTCGCTTTCCCTTGATGTTGCTAGAGCTATTGATACTCCTGGTCCTTGGTGGAACTTGCCTCGTCCAAGTGATGAAGTTCGACGAATTTGCGCCCTCAAGTTAAGTAACGACGAGTCGTTCTATCGAGTGGCAGATCGCGCCCTACAAATCCACGGTGGCTCCGGAGTGCTTCGGGATACCGACATCAACAAGCTGTTCCAAATTGCACGTAACTTACGAATTCCAGGCGGTACTGATGAAGTACAGCGCACAACTATTGCCGAAACTCTCGGCTTACGATTCAACTAGGAGTAACCATGTCAAACAATGAAACTTTGTCACTTGAGATTGGTACTTGGGCGCAGGCAGTTTCGATCACTGACGTTCCAAAGCACGTTCAGGATCAAGCACTACTAAACATTCTTGATGCCGTTGGAATCGCGTTTGCATCTACTCACTATGAATTTGCAACACGCAGCATCGCCGCATCCGTCGCCTTGGGCTCGGGTCCCCGTGGTGTAATCGCGTGTTCTGAGCGTCTAACGGTGCGTGATCAGGCAATGCTTAACGGCATCTTGATCCATGGTTTGGATTTTGACGATACCCACGTTCCTGGTGTTATCCATGCCACCGCAAGTGCGCTACCAACAGCGATCGCTATTGCTGACGATCGCGAACTTAGTGGTAACGATCTAGTGCTGGGCTTTCTAGTTGCGCTAGAAATTGGTGCCCGAGTTGGTACTGCTGCTAATGGCGGATTCCATGCTCAAGGCTTCCATCCAACTGGCCTTGCTGGTGCGTTTGGCGCTGCCACCGCAGCTGCCAAAATGATCGGCCTTGATGCGCACGGTATCGCCAGCGCTCAAGGAATTGTTGGGTCATTAGCTTCCGGTTCTATGGAGTTCTTAGAAACCGGTGCTTGGACTAAGCGCCTGCATCCAGGCTGGGCTGCTGTTTCAGGTATCACTGCTGCGGAACTTGCCAAAGCAAAGTTTGAGGCACCACTAGCAATCTATGAAGGTCGATTTGGTCTTTACACAACCCACACTCCAGCAGGCCATGACCTAAAGATGGATGCAGTTGCTGCTGACTTGGGTTCGGCTTGGGAATTGATGCGAGTCGCTATCAAGCCTTACGCAGCATGTCACTTCACACATGCCTGTATTGATATCGCAATCGAACTTGCGACGGAAAATAACCTAACGGCGGCCGACATCGAGTCAGTTACCACGATTGTGCCAGCACAAGTTGTTCCTGTGGTTTGCGAACCAGCACAGGCAAAACTAACTCCACGCAGTGATTACGACGCTAAATTCTCATTGCCATTCATCGTTGCAACAGCCATTGCAAAGCGTCGCTTCACTTTGGCAGATCTTGATGATGATTGCCTAGTTGATCCTGAGTTGCTGGAATTGGCCGCAAAGGTTTCCTACCAAAATGATCCAAATCCAACGTTTCCGAAGTACTTCCATGGCGAAGTCATCATTCAGACCAAAGATGGCCGCACCCTTCGCAAGCGCGAAGATATAAATCGTGGTGCTGATGAACGTCCACTATCGGTAAGTGATGTTGAAACTAAGTTCCGTGACAATGTTTCATTGGTTGCTGGTACAGATGTTGCAGATCGAGTGCTAAACGCAGTCATGTCGCTGTCAACAACTAAGAACTCACGTGACTTCGTTGAGGCCTTAACAGCTAAATGACACTTGATGTAACGGGCTTAAGTCTTAGGGACTTAACTTCATGTGGGGGCTGTGCTGCAAAAGCAGATGCATCCCTATTGAAGTTACTTCGGTCTGCCGCTTACGACCAGCAAGGTATTGACACCCTTGTTGGTCTAGCGGCCCCTGATGATGCAGCCGTTACCGCAATAAACGAAACCACATCACTTATAACAACTGTCGACTTCTTTCCTCCTGTTGTTAGCGATGCCTTTGAATACGGTTACGTAAGTGCGCTGAATTCACTTTCTGACATTTATGCCATGGGTGGCTTAGCAAAAACGGCTTTACTGGTTTGCGGCTTTCCAAAAGAAATATCTGATTCGGAAATCTCAGCATGTGTTTCTGGCGCAGCTCTAGCTTGTAAGGAAGCCGGGGTTGAAATTCTTGGCGGCCACACAGTTCGGATTGCTGAGCCAATTTTTGGTTTAGCAGCTACTGGCTACGTTCACCCAAATGAAATCTGGCGTAAAACTGGAATGGCCGATGGTGACTTGCTAATGCTTTCTAAGCCATTGGGCGTTGGGGTCTTACTTTCAACGCGCGCGCAAAGTGATGAAGAAATCGCCCTAGCGCAAATGAAGGTTTCAAACTTAAGTGCCCGCAACTCCCTAGTTCAATTAGGTTCGGCAGTACACGCAGTAACTGATGTCACTGGATTTGGATTGATTGGCCATCTAAGCGAAATGCTCGGAACCTCATTCCTAAATGCTCACGTTAACTTATCTTCGCAGGCGGTTTTGCCTCAAGCGCAGTCACTATTCGACTCCGGAAAACGAACTTCAGCAGATGCTCGCAACCGGGATGCCTTAGATCGAGAAGTCTTGGGATTAACGCAGAGCCATTCTCAAGCCGCCCTATTTGATCCACAGACGAATGGCGGGCTCTTGGCCAGTATCGCTCCTGAGTTTGAAATCCAACTGGTTGAGCAAGGATTTATCACGGTAGGTAAAGTTGTAACTGGTTCAGGGAAAATCGAAGTTTTAAGCAATTAATAGCAAACAAAAGGATAAAAATGCCACGCCCCCTAGAAGGAATTACAGTTCTCTCCCTTGAGCAATTC
>JBILBY010000166.1:0-2710 GCA_044353415.1 Candidatus Nanopelagicales bacterium
GGGTGTGCTGGGCAACTAAGTTGCGCCAACCCAATTCGCTAAGGATGTCATTCATGTCTCTATCCTTGCCGATTCCCTCAGCAAACCCCAAATCATCCACGCGGTTTGTCTGTCAGAATTGTCGGCATGAAATCAATTCCGTTATCTGAAGTTCCAGCGAGGCTAGATTCACTTGTGGATCAATCCGCGTTGGAACCAATATTTTTGGAAGCCAAGTCAGAGTGCGTTGCAGTACTGATCAGCCATGATCGATATGAGGTTCTTATGGATGCCCTCGAGACTTTGGAGGACATCGCAAGCCTGGATGAATTTCGTGGCAACGAACTTGAGTCAGATGTCGTCAAGCAAGATGGTCCGCTAATCGATCTAAGTGATCCTTCCAACGCCGAACTTTTAGCAGAGGTTCGCAAAGATCTTGGCTTAGATTAAATCTTTAGATGGCGTGTGGGAGTTTTGCTGACCACTTCTTGAGGTCGGCAATATTCTTTTCCGCATTCGCCAACTGCTTGCGAACTGAAGCTGGCGCAGTTCCATTGATTGTGGAACGCGAATCCAACGAGCCCTGAACTGTGAGAACTTCACGAACCGCTGGTGTAAGGCTTGGATGAATTGCTGCAAACTGTGCATCGGACAGACCATCAAGATCAGTCCCCTGCTTTTCAGCTTCTCGAACGCAAGCTCCGGCGATCTCGTGCGCTTCTCTAAATGGAACTCCCTGACGAACAACCCATTCGGCAATGTCAGTTGCTAGCGCAAAGCCGTCAGGCGCGCTTGCCAACATCTTTTCGGTATCGAACTTAAGTGTTGCAACACACCCAGTCATGGCAGGAAGCAAAAGATGCAAAGTTTCGATGGCATCGATGACGCTTTCTTTGTCTTCTTGTAAGTCGCGGTTGTATGCAAATGGCAGACCTTTAAGGACGGTCAAGATTGCAGTTACGTGACCTATTAAACGACCGGACTTGCCGCGAGCTAATTCAGCAACATCTGGATTCTTTTTCTGCGGCATGATCGATGATCCTGTTGACCAAGCATCATCCAAAGTTGCCCAGGCAAACTCACGAGATGTCCAAAGACAAATTTCTTCGCCAAGGCGCGATAGGTGAACGCCAATCAGGCTTGTGACGAACAAGAACTCAGCAACGTAATCGCGATCACTCACGCCATCGATTGAATTTTCGACAACACCTTCAAAGCCAAGATCCTTTGCCAGAGCTACTGGATCTAGATCCAAGCTAGTTCCCGCCAATGCGCCACTGCCCATAGGTGACTTGGCAGTTCGCTTATCCCAATCGGCAAACCGATCAAGGTCGCGAGCAAAGGCATGAATGTGTTTCGCCAATTCATGTCCGAATGAAACTGGTTGCGCGTGCTGCAAGTGAGTGAAACCTGGAGCTGGGTGATCAACGTGTGCCTGGGCTTGCACTAACAGCGCTGATTGCAGGTCACAGACCGCCACAGCCAACATGCGAGCGTTATTACGCAGATACATGCGCAAGTCTGTTGAGACTTGATCATTACGGCTACGGCCCGCACGGAGCTTGCCACCAACTTCTGGACCAATGGTTTCGATTAAGCCGCGCTCAAGAGCGCTATGAACATCTTCATCTGCAGGGGTTGGAATGAATTTTCCAGATGCCGCATTTTCCAACAAAGTATCAAGGCCAGAAAGCATGGTTTTTAGTTCATCTTTTGTGAGCAAACTTGCGCCATGAAGTACTCGCGCATGAGCCTTACTTTGCGCAATGTCATAAGGAGCTAGGACCCAATCGAAATGAACTGATGCGCTTAAGTTCGCCATGGCATCACTTGGTCCAGATGCAAAACGTGCGCCCCAAAGTCTGGCGTCGCTGGTGTTACTGCTCACGATTGCTCTCCTCTAATTCACTTCTATTGTCTCGGTTGCTTACGCTCTTGCTAGGTCTTGAAGTTCTTGACACACCGTTGCTCCCCCAGCAGGATCGCGAGTCACCAACATCACGGTGTCATCGCCGGCAACAGTTCCAATGATCGAATCCAAACCACTGCGATCAATTGTTGAAGCTAAGTAACTTGCAGCCCCTGGTGAAGTTCTAACCACCACAATGTTGCCCGAGTAATCAACACTGGCGGCAAGTTCGGACATGGCGCGGGAAAGGCGGGAAGCATCTTTAGTTATTGGAGTGCCAGTGCCGTCATCGGGAATTGCATAACTTAGCCCACTTGCACCTTTGGAAATCTTTACTGCGCCGAGGATCTCGAGATCCCGACTTAGTGTGGCTTGCGTTACCGTGACACCTTTACGCGCAAGCAACAAAACGATCTCACCTTGTGACGAAACGTCATTGGTTGTGATGATGTCCTGGATCAGCGCGAGTCGCGATGCACGATTTGTCATTTCGTGACCTGTGTTCCTTGGTCACTTAAGTTTCCAACAACGCGAACTGTTGGGATTCCGCCTTCGATGGCGCGCAGGCAGGCTTCCATCTTTGGAACCATGCCAGATTCAAGTTTGGGTAATAGCGCACTTAACTCTGCTGCTGTCATTTTGGTAATCAACGAATCACGATCAGGCCAATTTGCATAAACCCCTGGCACATCAGTGAGCATGATCATTTCTTTGGCATCAAGTGCGATTGCTACTGCCGAAGTTGCTGTGTCTGCATTCACGTTGAACAATTGGCCATCTAATGCGCGAGCTGCAGTTGAAATAACTGGCACTTCGCCATTG
>JBILBY010000165.1:0-2710 GCA_044353415.1 Candidatus Nanopelagicales bacterium
TTCAATTGCTTCTCGGCGCTCTCGGTCACTGACTCCGGCTGCGGCTTCAATTTCAGAGATAACCTCATCTAATTTGACCTGCATTGCTGGCCAGTCTTCAACAGTTGCACGCACATCGGAAAGAACTTGCTGAATTCTGGATTCGATTGTTGCTAAGTCTGCTGAATCAGATTCGCGATCAATCTCGACGCTGATCCAAGATTCTTGTATTGCACCTTCTGGCGCAGACTCACCTGGCAGAACATCGCGATCTAAGATTTCAATTAACTCACCTTGCGCATCGCGCTTAACCCAAAAACGTGGATGGATTACAACTCGGATTGAGCGCCCTTGTTGAGAAATTTCAGCAGAAACAGAATCAACCAGGAACGGCATGTCATCAGTTACAACCTGGACAACACTGTGGAGTGACTGCCAGCCTTGCGCATCCAAACTTGGGGAAAGCGCCTGAACTTTGGAAACACCAGGTGTTCGACTTTTGCCTAAAGCTACGTGCGACTTGATTAGACCTTCTAAGTCTCGAACTTCAGTTCCTACAAGATCTTCCGGTGCGACTAAGTCAAAGTAGCGAGATACGACTGAGGCTAGGTCTTTGGAAATGGACTTTTCTACTCGTGAAATTAACTCGTCACGCGCCTCTTCTAAACGGCGCGAACCACGCGAGGTTACCGACACTTTAAAAAGCCTCCTGGGGTCACACTCGGCGCGTGAACACCTCATAACCCTACCAATTCAAGGACTGCTCTAGATTGGGGTGTGAGCATTTCTTGGCTACAAAGCCCCGAAGGACAGGCAGTAATCCACGCTGCCAGAGGCTACTCAGAACCCCTCACTGCGATCCCAGCACTCCGTAAGCAGTTTTCTGAAATAACTCCCGAATTGATTTCACAAGCCTTCAGCCAAGCCCAGATGCAGCATCGGTTAGAAGCACGCTGGGGGCAATCTGCTGCCGAGTTATTGCTGACCGAGGATGGAATCAGTCAAGCTACTAGACCTGTAGTTGCTCAGTACCGCGCTAACTTCATCGCACGCAAGTTTGGTACGACTGCCCACGTTTTAGATCTGACTTGTGGCTTGGGTTTTGATGCTCGAGAGTTTGCTCGTGCCGGATTGCGAGTTACAGGTGTTGAGATTGATTCAGAAATAGCAGAGTATGCCCGGCACAATCTCAAGGAGTTTGGTGTTAGCGTTCATTGCGCTGATGCAAACGCGTTTGCAATTCCAAGTGATGTGGATGTTGTCTTCGTTGATCCAGCCCGTCGTGATCCAAATGCTGCAAAAGATTCAATGGGAAACACCAAGCGAATTTTTGATCCCTCAAAATGGTCTCCCAGCTGGGAAAAGATTAATGAGATTGCAACTGTTCACCCTTTGATTGCCAAAGTCGCACCTGGAATTGATAAATCCGATCTTGCAGATTGGGATGCGCGGTGGATCAGTTCTGATGGTGACTTAGTTGAATGTTTTCTAATCAGCGAAGGGTCTGGAATTAGGGCTGGAGTTTTACTCGACTCTGCAAGTGATTCAACTGTCGAAGTTTTGGGTGGCGAAACAACTAAAACTCAGGCTCTCGGTGGGTTCTTGGTCGTTCCAGATCCAGCATTGATTCGTGCCAGCGCACTGGATGCAGTTGCATCACTTTGTAACGGTGGCTTAGTAAATGAACACATCGCTTGGTTGACTTCAGATGACACCAGTGCAGTTTCCAAGCTGGCAAATCAATCGCCAAGCCTGGCAAGTGTTTTGAAAATTGAATCGCATTTCAAGTTTTCTGAAAAGCAACTACTTGCAAATCTCAAAGATGTTTCAGCCGCCGGTGTCACTGTAATGACTCGCGGTATGCAACTAGATGTTGAAGCGATTCGAAAGCTGGCAGTGAAAGCTACTACAAGTGGTGGCCAAGAATTGATTATTGCGATCTATCGAGAAGACGCTGGACCGCAAGCCTTAATCTGTCGACGCTATCTAAGCTGAGCTAAGTCGTTATCCAGCTGGGTAATGGCATCTGGACCAAGGCCGCAGCATCCACCGATTAATGTTGCTCCAGCTGAAACCCATTCAGTAACGATCTTTGATGGCAATGTGGTGTGGCCCTCGCCAATCCAACACATGTTTTCGCCATCCCAAACCCGACCGGCATTGGGATACACAACTAATGGCAGTGAGGTTTTCGCAGAAAGTTTGTAAAGCAGTGAAGTTACATGCTCAGGCATGGTGCAGTTAACGCCAATTGCAACGATTGATTGACAGTCCTTAACAAGTTCAGCCAAGTGACCAATACCCTGGCCAGCACAAGTTGAGGCGCCGTCTTGCGCACTCATTGTGATCCAGGCTGGAATGTGTGGGTAGTCGGCTAGGACTTCAACTAGGGCGCGAACTTCATCTAAATCTGGAATGGTTTCACATGCAAAAACATCTGGATTAGCGCTGGCTAATACTTCGATACGTTCCCGATGAAACTTAACTAATTCTTCGTGGGCAACGCCATAGTTGCCCACGTATTCTTGTCCGCCACCAAGTACCGCGCCATAGGGCCCAACACTTGCTGCTACCCAAACTTTTTCTGGCGCCTTTGCAGCAACTTCTTTAGCCAGTGTTATGGAAAGTCGAATTAAGTCATCGGCTTGGTCTTCGGTCATACCCGTTGCAACAAAACCAGTTCTGCTTGCCTGATACGAAGCAGTAATGATTACTCGCCCACCAGCAGCAA
>JBILBY010000167.1:0-2702 GCA_044353415.1 Candidatus Nanopelagicales bacterium
CAATCGCACTTGTGGCATCGGCTTGAGTTGAATTGGCAGTTACACCAAGCACGCGAGAGTGTTCATGAGGACTGCGAACCTCGATCTTGTCACCAGAGGCCATAACTTTTTTGCCACCGATGACGTTGGTCAATTCGTGAGTAGTAGCAACAAGATCCTTTAGACCTTGTTCCAGACCAGCTCGCTCAGGTGTACCTGGGGCAAAAGTGCCAATCGGCTCGTTGTAAGGGGCGGGAACATTTGTGATTGCATCCATAGGTACATCCTGACACCAACCTATCTATAGGCAAGAATGGACCCATGCGCGTTTGGATTCCGGTTACTGCTCAGCAAATCTCTGAATTCAAAGCTTCAAATGTTTTGGTCGCAACCAGTGGCCATGCAGTCACCCAAGACTGGGCACAGTCTTGGGATGAAACTGATCCGGAAGTCTTAGAGGCCGAGATCTTGCAGGCTGCGGGAACTGAAAGCCGCTTGGTGGTCGTAGCTGAATGCCTGGCCGAGGTTCAAAACAGCGAGTCTGGCCAGATAGCGATCTCAAACCCAATCGCAAAAGCCCAAATCCAGGCGATTTTTGCCGCCAAAGCCGCAGAACCTGAGGATTTCCTATGGTTTGGCCCTACTGAACCTGATGAGGCTCTGGTCTGGCACTCAAGTTGACCGAGTGCCAAAACCTGCTTACATTTGGATTAGCACTCTAAAGCCTCGGGTGCTAATTCAAATCGAGTAATAACAGGAGACACGACGTGTCGGTCAACATTAAGCCACTTGAGGATCGCATCCTCGTTCAGTCACTAGAAGCCGAGCAGACCACCGCTTCGGGTTTGGTAATCCCAGATACCGCTAAGGAAAAGCCACAAGAGGGCAAGGTCGTCGCAGTAGGGCCAGGTCGTTTCGATGAAGACGGCGAAAAGCGGATTCCGCTTGACGTTAAAGTCGGCGACGTTGTTATCTACTCCAAGTACGGTGGCACCGAAGTTAAGTACAACGGTGTTGAATACCTTCTTCTTGGCGCTCGCGACATTCTCGCAATCGTCGAAAAATAAAAATCTCAAGCTAACGCCCCGATCGTTTACATCGGGGCGTTAGCAACTTTATGAACTATTAGTTTTGGAGAAATACAAATGGCAAAGACCGTTGAATTCGACGAAGATGCTCGTCGCGCATTAGAGCGTGGCGTTAATGCCCTTGCTGATGCAGTGAAGGTAACCCTTGGACCAAAGGGACGCAACGTAGTCATTAGCAAAGCCTGGGGCGCCCCAACAATCACCAACGATGGCGTAACCATTGCCCGCGAAATTGAACTTGAAGACTCATATGAAAACCTTGGCGCGCAACTTGCCAAGGAAGTTGCAACCAAGACAAATGATGTTGCCGGTGACGGAACCACAACAGCAACTGTTCTTGCGCAGGCTTTTGTACGCGAAGGTCTAAAGGTTGTTGCCGCAGGTGGCGCACCAGTAGAACTTAAGCGCGGCATCGAAGCCGCAGTTGCAGCAATGAAGGAAGAACTTCTAAAGCAGGCTCGTCCAGTAGATGGCAAAGAAGGAATTTCACAGGTTGGCGCAATCAGCTCCCGCGACCAGGTAATTGGCGACATGATCGCTGAAGCCTTCGACAAGGTCGGCAAAGATGGCGTTATCTCAGTTGAAGAATCCAGCACCACTGCAATGGAATTGGAATTCACTGAAGGTATGCAATTCGATAAGGGTTACATTTCGCCTTACTTCGTAACTGATGCAGATCGTATGGAAGCTGTAATTGAAAACCCAGCGATCCTTTTGGTGCAGGGCAAGATTTCCAGCGTTGCCGAACTTCTTCCAATTTTGGAAAAGGTTTCCGCAGCCAGCAAGCCATTGGTAATCATTGCTGAAGATGTTGACGGTGAAGCGCTTTCCACACTTGTGGTTAACCGCATTCGCGGAACTTTCCCAAGCGTTGCAATCAAGGCTCCAGCCTTCGGAGATCGTCGTAAGGCAATCTTGGAAGACATCGCAATTCTTACTGGCGCTCAGGTTATCTCTGCAGACATTGGTCTAAAGATTGATCAGGTTGGCCTAGAAGTTTTGGGTAGCGCTCGTCGCGTTGTAGCCACAAAGGACAACACCACAATCGTTGATGGCGGCGGCGAAGCTGCTGCAGTTAACGATCGCGTTAGCCAGATCAAGCGTGAGATTGAAAACTCAGATTCTGATTGGGACAAGGAAAAACTTTCCGAGCGTTTGGCAAAGCTTTCCGGTGGCGTATGCGTAATCAAGGTTGGCGCACACACTGAAGTTGAACTTAAGGAAAAGAAGCACCGTATTGAAGATGCAGTTTCTGCAACTCGCGCTGCAATCGAAGAAGGCATCGTCTCTGGTGGTGGCTCAGCTTTGATTCACGCATCTGCAGTGCTTAATGGCGACCTAGGGCTAACTGGTGACCAAGCAATTGGTGTTCAGATTGTTCGTCGCGGCGTCGTAGAACCACTTCGTTGGATTGCTGAGAACGCTGGACTTGAAGGTTACGTAGTTGTTGATCGTGTTCGCGAACTTGGACAAGGTCAAGGCATCAATGCGGCAACTGGCAAGTATGGCGATCTTGTTGCACAAGGTGTAATCGATCCAGTTAAGGTAACTCGTTCCGCACTTGAAAATGCTGCATCAATTGCTGGCATGCTTCTGACTACTGAAGCACTTGTTGTTGAGAAGAAAGAAAAGGCT
>JBILBY010000022.1:0-9386 GCA_044353415.1 Candidatus Nanopelagicales bacterium
GGTGGTTTCGCAGGTGCAGGTGCACCAGGTGGAGCGCCAGGTGGCGCACCAGGCGGCAGACCAGGTGGTCGACCGAATTCAACCGGTGGCCGCGGCAATACTGCAGGAGCTTTCGGAAAATCTGGTGGCCGTCCATCAAAGGGTCGTAAATCAAAGCGCGCAAAGCGTCAAGAGTTCGACAACATGATGGCTCCAGTCACAGGTGGTTCATCTGTGGCAATGGGTCGCGGCGATGCGATTCGTCTTGCCCGTGGATCTTCACTTAGCGATTTTGCCGACAAGATCAATGCTGAGCCAGCATCACTAGTTCAGATTCTTTTCAAAATGGGTGAAATGGTTACAGCCACTCAGTCTGTTAACGAAGAAACCCTTCAGCTTCTTGGCGCTGAATTGAATTACGAAATTCAAATCATTTCGCCTGAGGATGAAGATCGCGAGCTTCTTGAGTCTTACGATCTTGAATTCGGTGATGAAGGTGACGATGCAGATCTAGTAATTCGTCCACCGGTCGTTACCGTTATGGGTCACGTTGATCATGGTAAAACTCGATTGCTTGATGCAATTCGCCAAACCAATGTCATCGAACGAGAAGCTGGGGGAATCACTCAGCACATTGGTGCTTACCAAATTCATCACGTTCATGAAGGCATAGAACGCGCAATCACATTCATCGATACCCCAGGTCACGAAGCGTTTACTGCAATGCGTGCTCGTGGTGCACAGGTAACTGACATCGCGGTCCTTGTAGTTGCTGCTGATGATGGTGTTAAGCCGCAGACAATTGAAGCTTTGAATCATGCTCAGGCAGCAAACGTTCCAATTGTTGTAGCAGTTAACAAGATTGATAAAGAAGGCGCTGACGCTACCAAGGTTCGTGGCCAGTTAACTGAATACGGTTTAGTTCCGGAAGAGTATGGCGGCGACACGATTTTCGTTGACGTATCTGCAAAGAACAACCTCAACATCAATGAACTTATTGACTCAATTTTGTTGACCGCTGATGCAGGTCTAGATCTTCGAGCTAATCCAGTTCAGGATGCACAGGGTGTTGCAATTGAAGCCAACCTTGACCGCGGTCGTGGACCAGTGGCAACTGTTTTGGTACAACGCGGAACCCTTCGTCCAGGAGATTCAATCGTGGTGGGTGACGCATTCGGTCGCGTCCGCGCCATGATGGATGAAAACGGAGATCCAGTTAAAGAAGCTGGACCTGCTCGCGCAGTTCAGGTTCTTGGCCTTACTTCGGTACCAGGTGCTGGTGACAGCTTCTTAGTTGTTGCCGAGGATCGAATTGCTCGCCAGATCGCGCAATCTCGCGGTGCTCGTGAACGTAACGCTGAATTGGCTGCCCGACGTGGACGTCACACTCTCGAAGATGTGCTTAAGGCACTCGAAAAGGGTGAAGTTGTTGAACTCAAGATCATCATCAAGGGTGACGTTTCCGGTTCGGTCGAAGCTCTTGAAGATGCCTTGCTGAATATTGACGTTGACGATGAGAACGTAATCTTGCGCGTTATTCACCGAGGCGTTGGTGCGATCACTGAAAATGACGTTTCTTTGGCAGCAGCATCTGATGCCATGATCATCGGATTTAACGTTCGACCTGAGGGTAAGTCTCGTGACCTGGCCGACCGAGAAAATGTTGAGATTCGCTACTACAACGTTATCTACGGCGTAATCGATGACATCGAATCTGCGCTTAAGGGTATGCGTAAGGCTGAATACGAAGAAGCAGAACTTGGTTCAGCTGAAGTTCGCGACGTATTCCGTTCCAGCAAGTTTGGAAACATTGCAGGTTGCATTGTTCTTAATGGTGAAATCAAGCGCAAAGCAAAAGCCAGATTGGTTCGCGACGGAGCAGTTGTCCAAGCGGATCTATCAATCGACACCTTGCGTCGATTCAAGGATGACGCGACTGAAGTTCGTGAAGGTTTTGAGTGCGGTATCGGACTTGGATCATTCAACGACATCAAGGTCGGCGACATTATCGAAACATTTGAAATGCGTGAAATAGCGCGCAGTTAATTCTGCGCACTATTTTCGTGATTAGAAATCTAGGGAGCTCGACATGGCAGATGCAGCAAGAGCACGTAAATTGGGTGAAAGATTCCAAGAAATCGTTGCGGAAACTCTAGAGCTAAAAGTTAAAGATCCACGTCTTGGTTTTGTAACGGTAACCAGTGTTCGAGTTTCTGCTGACTTACGTGAAGCCACCGTTTTCTACACAGTGTTTGGCGATGAGGCAGAAGCAACAAGCTCAGCTGCAGCGCTGGATTCAAGCAAGGGCTTAGTTCGTAGTGAAATAGGGAAGCGCACCGGGATTAAATTCACACCAACTGTGGAATTCATTCGTGATGCGTTGCCAGAGAATGTTCGCGTGATTGATGACTTGCTACAAGAGGCAGCAATTGCTGACAAAGCAGTTCATGAACAGGCAGCTCGGGCTCGTTATGCCGGTGACGCTGATCCGTACCGCAAATCTGATTCTGCATCTGAGTAGGCACACATGTCTTCGTTTGCACCAATACCTGAGTGGGATAAAGCTGTTTCAGCAATCTCTGACTCTAAAAGCGTATTGTTGCTCGCGCATGTCACTCCTGATGCTGATGCTTTAGGTTCTGCGCTTGGACTTGGACTAGCACTGCAAGGTATGGGGAAAGAAGTTCAAGTAACAGTTGGTGAGGTTGGATTTACCACACCAGAATCATTGAGTTTCTTGCCGGGAACTGAATTGATTCGCATGCCAGAGGAATTGAATCAAGCGGATCTTGTCATCTCATGTGACGTGTCATCAGATTCCCGACTGGGTTCGGCAAAGTCCATTTTGGATGCTGCCAAGGTTTCCATTGCAATTGACCACCATCCGTCATTTACTGGATTTGGAACAATTCACCTGGTTGACCCCAAGGCAGCAGCAACAGCCGAGATAATTCTTGAACTAATAGATCGACTTGAATTACCGATCACTAAAGATATTGCTAGTGCCATTTACTCCGGTCTCACAACTGATACAGGTTCATTCAAATATCAATCAACTACTTCGCACACTCTGCGCACCGCAGCTCGATTACTCGATACTGGAATTGATAGCGCGAAGTTGTCGCGATTACTTTTTGATGACGAACCACTAGCAGCGCTTGTGATGATGGGTGATGCAGTTAGCCGAGCGACACTAGTCTCCGCGGCAGTATCCGGTCAAGGCCTCGTTTACACCTCAGTTTCAATAGAACAGAGACCAGGTTTAGATGAGATGGCGGTAGAACGAGTAATTGAAGCTCTACGGAAAACTTCAGAAGCAGAAGTTGCTGCAGTTTTGAAACAGGCCGATGATGGGCATTGGAAAGTTTCTATGCGAAGTAAGACCTCAGTTGATGTTGGTGCAGTTGCAAACGGATTAGGTGGCGGCGGCCATAAGTATGCATCGGGATATAGCTCAACACGTGATCTTGATTCGACCATCGCTCAGCTAATCGCTGCACTTGACGCAATTAGCGTTAACTAGATTCAGTTGAGTTTGCTGTGAACCTAGAAGGTATTGTGCTGGTCGATAAACCAGCGGGCCCAACATCCCATGACGTAGTTGCCAAGATGCGTAAGTTGTTCAACACTCGCAAAGTTGGACATGCTGGCACTTTAGACCCAATGGCAACTGGCATGTTAGTAATCGGAATTGGGCGAGCCACTAGATTGCTTGGATATTTCACTGCGCACGATAAAGAATATTTTGGAACGATCCGACTCGGTATCTCAACAACGACCGATGATGCTCAAGGTGAACTTGTCACTAAAGTTTCAGCTATTCACATCACCGAATCTCAAATTATTGAAACAGTTCGTGACTTTCGTGGTCCGATAATGCAGCAGCCAAGTGCTGTTAGTGCCATAAAGATTGATGGCGAACGCGCCTACACCAGAGTTAGAAATGGTGAAGAGATCAGCATTCCGCCGCGCAGCGTCATGATCAACGATCTAGAGATAGTTTCTATCGACAGGTTGCCCGAATTAGATGTCATAGATGTCAAAGTTCGAGTCTTATGCAGCGCTGGAACTTACATCAGGGCCTTAGCCCGAGACATTGGTAAGCAGCTTGAAGTCGGGGGACACTTAACAGAATTGAGGCGTACTCGCTCCGGAGTTTTTGACTCCATGACCTCGCTAGAAATGTTGCAAGAAAAACCAGAAATTATGGACTTGGCAACAGCGGTCAAGGCCGGCTTCCAACATATTGTGTTAACTGAAGAACAGGCAAGCAAGGCCGTTAACGGAGTAAGACTCTCGGCGCCAGCAGATCTAGCTTCAGGCCACGTTGGTCTGATTTCGCCGGATGGCAGGGCGATTGGATTGTTTGATAATTCCGACTCAGTGCTTCATCCATTGGTAGTGTTTGCAACTAATGAGTAGCCCAAATGTTCCAGTTGTTGTCACCATTGGTGTCTTTGACGGTGTCCATGCTGGCCACCGTCAGGTACTTGGTATCGCAAAAAGTATTGCGAACAGCATCAATGGCACTTTAACTGCAGCTACATTTGATCCACCACCCAAAGCATTTCTGCGGCCAGATTCATTTGCCGGCTTACTTACCCTTCCGCAGCGACGCGCAACGCTGCTTCTGGAAAACGGCGTGGATCACGTTGAGACTTTGAAATTCACAGATGCAATGGCACACATGTCCAGCGATGAGTTTGTAGAGGACATATTGATAGGTGCCTTGAATGCGCAAGTTGTTATTGTCGGCCGAAACTTTCGATTTGGACATGGTGCCAGTGGCACAGTTGAAACACTTCAAGAACTGGCAAAGAAGTTTGGGTTCGAAGTTCGTATTGTTGACTTGGTTGGTGACTCAACAGCATGGTCATCAACTCGAATCCGCAATGCGATCTTGAAGGGACACGTTGAAGGTGCAAACGGCTTATTGGGTCGAGCGCACCGAGTTTCAGGTGAAGTAGTTCATGGTGACCATCGGGGAAGAGAAATCGGCTATCCAACCGCAAACATTGATGTTCAGGGCGGACTGCTGATTCCAGCAGATGGCGTTTACTCAGGTTTGCTTTGGATAAATGGCGTAGCCCATAGTTCTGCAATCAGCGTGGGCACTAATCCAACATTTGACGATGTAGTTAATCGCCGAGTCGAGGCTTATGTAATTGGTGAATCTGGCCTTGACCTATATGGCAAAGTCGTGGATTTGGACTTCGTCTCGCACATTCGGGACATGGAGAGCTTTGCTGGCATCCCAGAATTACTTGAAGCTATGGATCGCGACGTAGAAACTGCCAAAGCTGACCTGGAAAAGTACTTGAATTAGGGCGCAATCTCACGATTTCGCGGTACTTATGTCACGCAATCTCACGATTTCGCGGTACTTATGTCACGCAATCTCACGATTTCGCGGTACCCACCCCTAACTGTTAGCCTTACAACACAGACGAATGAGGGGCGGGCGCCCCACATCTCGTGTCACATCTAAAGATCTACGGATCTGTTCGCGCCCGAGAGGAAAAAATCTATGCCATTGGAATCTGCAGTAAAGCAGGCCATTATCGCTGAACACGGCACAAAGCCTGGCGATACCGGAAGCCCAGAAGTCCAGATTGCCTTGATGACACAGCGCATCAACGATCTAACCGGACACCTAAAAACTCATAAGCACGATCACCACAGCCGTCGCGGTTTGCTACTGCTTGTTGGTCAACGTCGTCGTCTACTTGATTACTTAACCAAGACAGACATCAACCGATACCGCGCGATTATCGAAAAACTCGGTATCCGCAGATAACTTTTCGTGCGCTTCTTAGGAAGTGAGCTGTGCCGATTTCGTGTCGGCACAGCAAGCACAAAATCAAGACTCGCAGTTTTGCGATAACCGCGGATAGCACGCACATTCGAGCAGTTTGGTCGGTCCTCGGTAGTGAAGTTCGGCTCAATGAGCCGCGCTTCTCGATCGAAGATCGACATGTGATTTGAATGCATTTCACTCGTTAGAAGTGCAGTGTTATCCCTTTATGAAGAGGGAGGTTACCCATGGAGGGTAACGAAGTACAGACCAGCGTTGCTGTGATTGACAATGGGTCATTCGGAAAGCGCACAGTTAAGTTCGAAACCGGACGTCTTGCACGTCAGGCAAACGGAACCGCAGTTGTTTACATGGATGACGACACAATGTTGCTATCTGCTACTACTGCAGGAAAATCACCCAAAGATCAGTTTGATTTCTTCCCACTAACAGTGGACGTTGAAGAGCGTATGTATGCTGCTGGACGTATTCCAGGATCTTTCTTCCGACGTGAAGGTCGTCCAACCGAAGACGCAATTCTTACTTGCCGTCTAATTGACCGTCCATTACGTCCATCATTCGTTAAGGGACTTCGTAATGAAGTTCAAGTTGTTGTAACCGTAATGGCACTAAATCCAGATGTGCTTTACGACGTAATTGCAATCAACGCTGCATCTATGTCTACGCAGCTTGCAGGTTTGCCATTCTCCGGACCAATTGGTGGCGTTCGCGTTGCACTAATTAATGGTCAGTGGGTTGCATTCCCAACACATAGCCAGCTTGAAGACGCAGTCTTTGACATGGTTGTTGCTGGTCGAGTTGTTGGCGATGACGTTGCAATAATGATGGTTGAGGCTGAAGCCACTGAAAACACAATTGCATTGATCAAGGGTGGCGCTAAGGCTCCATCTGAAGAAGTTGTTTCAGAAGGCCTTGAAGCTGCAAAGCCATTCATCGCTGAATTGTGTCGTGCTCAGTCAGCACTTGCTGATGTTGCAGCTAAAGAAACCGCAGAATTCCCAGTCTTCTTGGATTACGAAGCTGATGTTTTCGCAGCCGTTGAAGCCGCAGTTTCTGATGATCTAGCCAAGGCATTAACTATCGCTGGCAAGCAAGAGCGTGAAACTGAACTGGACCGCGTAAAGGAACTGACTATCGAAAAGGTAGCTGGCAGCTTTGAAGGTCGCGAAAAAGAAGTTAGTGCAGCACTTCGCTCACTAACCAAGAAGCTAGTTCGCAAGCGCGTTATCAAGGACAAGATTCGTATTGATGGCCGTGGCCTTCGCGACATCCGTTCCTTGAGTGCTGAAGTAGATGTAATTCCTCGCGTTCACGGTTCGGCATTGTTCGAACGTGGCGAGACTCAGATTCTTGGCGTAACAACCTTGAATATGATGAAAATGGAACAGCAACTAGATACTTTGTCTCCAGTAACTCGCAAGCACTACATGCACAATTACAACTTCCCGCCTTACTCAACTGGTGAGACTGGTCGTGTAGGTAGCCCGAAGCGTCGCGAAATTGGTCACGGCGCGTTGGCTGAGCGGGCTTTGGTTCCAGTTCTGCCAACAAAGCAGGACTTCCCATACGCAATCCGTCAGGTATCTGAAGCATTGGGATCAAACGGTTCCACTTCAATGGGCTCTGTATGTGCTTCAACACTTTCGCTTCTTAATGCAGGTGTGCCACTTCAGGCACCTGTTGCTGGAATTGCAATGGGTTTGATCTCCGATGAAATCGACGGCAAGACTGAGTATGTTGCACTTACCGACATCCTTGGCGCTGAAGATGCATTTGGCGACATGGACTTCAAAGTTGCAGGTACAAAGGATTTCATCACAGCACTGCAGCTAGATACCAAGCTTGACGGTATCCCAGCTTCAGTATTGGCTGGTGCGCTAACACAGGCTCGCGAAGCCCGTCTTGCGATCTTGGATGTAATGCTAGAAGCAATTGATGCTCCTGATGAAATGTCGCAGTACGCACCGCGCATCATCACGGTAATGATTCCAATCGACAAGATTGGTGAAGTTATTGGTCCAAAGGGCAAGATCATCAACCAGATTCAAGAAGAAACTGGTGCTGACATTTCCATTGGTGATGACGGTACGGTTTACATCGGTGCTACCAATGGTGAAGCAGCAGATGCTGCTCGCGCCCAGGTAAACGCCATTGCAAACCCAACCATGCCAGAAGTAGGCGAGCGCTACATGGGAACAGTTGTTAAGACAACTAACTTCGGTGCCTTCGTTTCACTTTCACCTGGTAAGGATGGGTTGCTACACATTAGTCAGCTTCGCAAACTTTCCGGCGGCAAGCGCGTTGAGAATGTTGAAGATGTTCTTAAGGTTGGCGACAAGGTTCATGTTGAGATCGCGGAAATCGATCCACGTGGAAAGCTATCGCTTGTTCCAGTAGTTGAAGGTTCCGACGAAAGCGCAGATGACGCTGGAGACGAAGACTAAAACTGTGACATCACGAAACTCCGCAGTGGTCCTTGGGCATGAACAACGCCCAGGGACCACTCGCACGTTACTGACCGCCGAACAAGGCGGCTTAGTTAAGCGCACAGTATTACCTGGCGGACTTCGAATTGTTACCGAACAAATGCCATCAGTGCGATCAGCCGCAATTGGCATTTGGGTCAACATTGGCTCTCGCGATGAAGTTGCCTCGCAGACTGGTTCTGCACACTACTTAGAACACTTGCTGTTCAAGGGGACTAAGACACGCAGTGCACTAGACATTTCATCAACTATTGATGCAGTCGGTGGTGAAATGAATGCATTTACTTCCAAAGAAGTAACTTGTTTCTACACCCGAGTTTTAGATACCAGCGTTCCGCAAGCAATTGAAGTTCTTGTAGACATGATTACATCAGCAACAATTACTTCAGTTGATGTGGATCAAGAACGCCAAGTAGTTCTAGAAGAGATCGCTATGCGCGATGATGATCCAGCTGATTTAGTGCATGAACAATTCTCCAAAGCTATGTTTGGCGACGCTCCATTGGGCCGATCCATTCTTGGAACTGTTGAGAATATTTCATCACTATCGCGTCGATCGATAAATGGCTTTTACAAGAAGTACTACACACCAGATCGCTTGATTGTTGCTGTGGCGGGAAATATCGATCACGCAACCGTAGTTAAGTTAGTTCGAAAAGCGTTCAATCAAGGTGGCTTTGCCCTTGATGGGGACCAAAGCCCATATGTTTCGATGAAGCACAAAACTAAAGTTCTACAAACTGGTGGCTACGTTAAGCAAGATAAGACAACTGAACAAGCAAACCTTGTAATTGGGGTACCAGGCCTAGACCGAGCAGATGAGCGTCGCTACATCCAGTCAGTCTTCAACGCTGCACTAGGCGGGGGCATGTCTAGCCGCTTGTTCCAAGAAGTGCGCGAAAAGCGTGGACTTGTCTATACCGTCTATTCCTTTGGCCAACAGTTTCAAGACGCTGGTATGGCAGGCGTATATGCAGGATGCAGTCCCAAGAACTTGGATCAAGTTCGAGAAGTTATTACAAATGTGCTTGATGATGTGGCCAAAAATGGCATTACCGCTGCGGAGTTGAGTAAAGCCAAGGGTCAAGTTAGCGGTGGCATGGTTC
>JBILBY010000168.1:0-2692 GCA_044353415.1 Candidatus Nanopelagicales bacterium
CGAGGGTCAAGTCTCCGCAGTCGCTGCAAGATTCCGTAACTCGGATTGTTACAACAACTTTGTCGGTGCATAACTTTGGCAAATGACCTTGAACTATTAATCAAACTTCTGCCCTGGTTAGTTGCAAACAATGGTGCATCATTGTCTGAAGTTGCCAAACACTTCAACATCTCGGAAAAGCACGCCTTAGAACTGATCGGCCAATTAGTTGTCACTGGTCCGTCTCAAGCTGGTGGGGGATTAGTTGACATTGACTTTGAAGATTCTGAATCAATTTTTGTCTCAGATGCCAAAGCGCTAGATCGGCCAGTAAAGCTTTCGGAGTTTGAAGCCTCCGCATTGTTGGGTGGCTTGCACTACTTAGAACAATTTCCGAACCTGGTCGACGCCGAAATAGTTGGCGGCTTGATTCAAAAAATCCAACAAGCACTTCCGAACGCTGATAGTGCCATCAATGTCGTAACTGCCCGAATATCTGACGATACGAACTCTGTTGTTTCAAAAGCAATTGAGTCAAAACTTGCGATCGAAATCAAATACGCCGGAGTCACCAAAGAAGATGTTTCGGTGCGTATGGTCGATCCTGTAAAGATCTATTCTCAGGATGACTTTGTATACCTAAAAGCGTGGTGTCAAAATTCGCAGGCTTGGCGTAGTTTTCGAATGGATCGAATTTTGGAAGCTAAATTGAGTGACAACGCAATTGCTATTCCGGCTGATGAGGAGCCAACGGAAGCTAAGCGCGAATACCTAGCCGCGATTGAACTTGATAAGGCCTATTACGGACAGCTCGACCAGGTAGACATAGTGAGCTTCAAGGAATACATGTGGCACGCCGTTGAAGTCGAGCTACGGGTTTATTCGAGGGATTGGCTAGTGTCAATGATTTTGGCCTCCGGCGGGCGAGTTAAGGCAGTAAGGCCGCCAGATCTGATTGAAGCCTTGGTAGAACGAGCTAAGGGTTGGGCGTAACTCCGAACTATTAGTGCGATAATATGTAGAAATCTCAATTAGGAGTACACATGGTAAGAAATCCAGCGCTGTGGGCGGCATTAATTCTTTTGGTGATTGTGCTATTTGGTGCAAAGCGTCTTCCTGATGCCGTTAAAAGTGTTGCCCAATCACTAAAAGCCTTCAAGTCCGAAATGGAACCAGATTCAGAAGACACGAAGAACAAAGGCGAGTCAAGTAACACCGACAAGATCTAGACTGTGACCAAAAGTTCAGCTAACGCTGAAAGGCTCGGGTCTATGACTCTGGCCGAACATTTCACTGAGTTGCGCCGCAGGTTAGTGCGTAGTGCAATAGCCCTGTTTATTTGTATGATCGCAGTTTGGAATCAGTTTCCAAGTATCTTTTCGTTGATCCGACAGCCCTATGACAGTGTGCAAGTTGAGGGTTCAGATGCGATTCTGGCGCTAACTGGCGTTACCAGTGGTTTCTCGCTACAGCTTCGTGTTTCGTTGTCCGCCGCGGTAGTACTGTCATGCCCAATTTGGATTTATCAATTATGGCGATTTATTTCCCCTGGTCTTAAGCGCAATGAACGTAAGTGGGCCTACGTCTTTACCGGAGTTGCGGTACCACTATTTGCAAGTGGTGTATTGCTTGCCTATTACGTAATGCCTCGCATGCTCGGCACCTTATTTCAGTTCACTCCTACAGATGTAGAGAACGTAACCAGCGTCGAGAGCTACTTAAGTTTCTTCTTGCATTTAACATTGTTTTTCGGAATTGGTTTTCTTTTGCCCCTGATCTTGGTGACCATGAATTTCGCTGGGATATTGAGTGGAGAAAGACTTCGCGCTGCTTGGCGCTGGCTAATCCTTGGAAGTTTTTTCTTTGGCGCTGTCGCAACACCAAACGGTGATCCACTGGCAATGACATTTGTAGCAATTCCAATGATTACGCTTAGCTTCATTGCAGTTGGAGTTGCACTGCTTAATGACCGACGCAGAACCCGTAAACGACGTAATTCAGATTAATGCTCGCGCTACTAGTTAAGCCGACACTCTGGGAATCCCGCAGAGCTAAGGCTGTGCTTGAAGTTCTGCAAACATCTGGCGCAGCAGTTTTACAGGGATCCAACTCAGTCGAACTCAGTATCGAACTAGCTGCTTTGCAAGTGATTTATCCAGATTTGACTCTCGTAGCTTGTGGTGGTGATGGAACATTTCACCTAGCTCTCAATTCGCTACCTGATCTGCAGATTCCGATTGCCGTGCTTCCGATGGGCACCGGAAATGATTTGGCTCGCTATTTGGGGATCAAGAAACTAAAGTTGGGCATCGCTGCTTTGCGTAACGGCGCTCCAGTGAAAATGGACATGGGAACCATCGAATCTTCGGACGGTTCTACTAGAAGATTCGCCGGGATAGCATCATGTGGTTTTGATGCACAAGTTAACGAACGAGCTAACACCTATCGAGGACCGGCCGGAACTCTTAAGTATCTAGTTGCTCTTGCTGTGGAACTAATCAAACTCAATTCCCGCGAGTTTGTGGTTTCAACCGACGGTGGGGGAAAGATAACTGGGCGCTTCACTTTGATAGCTGTGGGCAACACATCTTCATACGGTGGCGGACTGAAAATGTGTCCAACTGCAAATGCATTTGATCAAAGCTTTGAGGTCACGTATGTAGATCATGTGACTCGACGACTATTGGTGCGGGTTCTTCCAAAAGTATTCTGG
>JBILBY010000023.1:0-9379 GCA_044353415.1 Candidatus Nanopelagicales bacterium
GCGGTAAAACGATCGGCAAGAACGCGGGCAGCAATGTTCCGCCACTTAATCCACCTGGATCAACTTGTCCAGTGAGCATGATCGACGAAGCCGCCATCAATAGCCCAATCAACATCGAACCGGTGTCCCCCATAAATACGCGAGCTCGATACCAGTTGTGCGGTAAGAATCCGGCGCACATTCCAATCAATGAGGCAGAGATCAAGGTTGCAAGTGCCGCGCGCTGATAACCATTAGCGACCGAGAGAAAGTAAGAGTAGGCGAAGAATGCGCCAGCACCAACTAAAACAATGCTGGCAGCTAAGCCGTCTAAACCATCCACCATATTTACCGCGTTGATACTTACTAATACAACTAACACGGTAAGCAATACTGAAGTTGTCGGATCAAGAATGAAAGTTCCGCGAATCGGTAACCAAACTAAAGTCACGCCTTGCATTGCCATAGTTCCGGCAGCCAAGATTTGTCCCACAAGTTTTGTTGGGGCATCTAAACCAAACTTGTCATCAATTACGCCTAAGGCAACGATGATTAGGCAACCGATAATCAATGCGTAGATCTGTCGACGATCATTGAAGATCGTCGACATTAAAGGCAGTTGACTGGCCAAAATGATTGCGACTCCAAGGCCGGCCAGCATGGCTAGTCCGCCCCAACGTGGTGTTGGGAAAATGTGGACATCGCGATCTCTCACGTCTGCCATGGCGCCAAAGCGAATTGCTAATGCGCGAGCAGTTGGAGTTAGTAAATATGTGACGGCAGCGGCAGCTGCCAAACACAATAAATACTCACGCATAGATAAAGGTTAGACCCCAGATCTAGTTACGGACGCGGGTATGCCGGGAACTTTGCAGTTAGATCTAGGACTTCAGCCTTGATTTCCGCATGTACTGCAGGGTTATCAGACTTAACTGCGCGACCAATCATGCTTGCAATTGTCGCCATTTCAGGAACGCCCATACCTTGCGTTGTAAGTGAAGGAGTTCCAACGCGAACGCCTGAAGTAACAGCAGCTGGCTTTGGATCGTAAGGGATTGAATTCTTGTTCAAAACAATTCCAGAATCACCGGCACGCTGCTCGGCTTCCTTGCCACTCACATCAATTCCTTGAAGATCAAGAAGTGCTAAGTGAGTGTCTGTTCCACCAGTAACTGGGCGCATACCTTCGGCAGCAAGACCTGCAGTCAAAGCCTGAGCGTTAACAATTACGTCCTTTGCGTATTTCTGATATTCCGGAGTAGCACATTCCTTAAGTGCAACTGCCTTGGCTGCAATTACGTGCATCATTGGACCACCCTGCATCATTGGGAATACGGCCTTATCGATTGCAGCTGCATGTTCTTCTTTGCACAAGATCATTCCTGAACGTGGGCCACGCAAAACTTTGTGTGTTGTAAACGAAACAACGTCTGCATATGGAACCGGTGATGGAATTGCTTTACCTGCAACAAGTCCTATGAAGTGTGCGGCATCAACGTGCATGATTGCGCCAACTTCATCGGCAATCTCGCGGATTGCCTTGAAATCAATTAGGCGAGGAATTGCTGAACCGCCGGCAATGATCATCTTTGGCCTGTGTTCACGAGCTAAAGCGCGAAGTTGATCGTAATCAATATTTTCAGATCCTTCGGCAACTCCGTAGTGAACTGGGTTGAACCACTTGCCTGAATATGAAACGCCTGCACCATGAGTTAGGTGGCCACCATGAGGTAGTGCCATTGCCAAGTAAGTGTCACCAGGTTTTAGGAATGCACCGAAGACTGCGATGTTTGCACTAGCACCTGAGTGTGGCTGCAAGTTTGCGTGATCAGCACCGAAAAGTGACTTTGCGCGTTCAATACCAATGGTCTCTGCTACGTCGACTACTTCACAACCGCCGTAGTAGCGCTTGCCTGGGTAGCCTTCGGCATACTTGTTGCTCAAAGTAGAACCAAGTGCTGTCAAAACTGCAGGTGAAGTGTAATTCTCGGATGCAATCAACTGAATGCCAGTACGCAAGCGAGTTAGCTCGTCCAAAAGAACGTTTGCAATTTCAGGATCGGTTGCATTCAACTCATCGAAGTCAGATCCAAAGAAAGTATTGCTCATTGTTTTCACCTTTAACGTTTTGACCGCATCCCCGCGGTTTACCAATTCTAGGGGCCTGCGACTTAGGACGCAGATGCGTCAATTACCGATGGCAGGACGGCGCGAATTTGGGCCAACGAAAGCTCGCCGCTTCGAATCATGCGCACATGATCGGTTGTGGCATCGATAATTGTTGAAATTCTGGGACTTAATGGCCCACCGTCTAAATACACGTCAACCATATCTAATAATGCTTCTTGTGCCTGTTCCACAGTCTGGACCGCAGCTTGACCAGCCAGTTGTGCGCCGGTCATAACTGTGGGTCCAATCCCGGATAGGACTGCTTGAGCAACTACATGATGTGGAACCCGAACGGCCAATGCAGATCCAGCCTGACCAATTTTCCACGACAACGAACTTTGCGCAGCAGTTAGTACAGTCAGCGGTCCAGGCCAAAGCGCGCTTGCTAAATCATTAGCAATAGTAGAAAAGTTTGCCACGCCTCTAATGGTTTCAATTGATGCTGCAGCAATTGGTAATGCAATATCTGAATTCTGATTCTTTGCAATTCGTAATTTAGTAATGGCGCCGATATTGAAGGCATCACAAATTACGGCATATGAAGTATCAGTTGGAATTACTGCAAGGCCACCATTCTTGACTGCGGCAATTGCAGCTTCAACAGCTAGCTGCACTTCCGATTCGGAAGTTTGTCCGTCTACCTTCAATACCTGTGACATGTGACTATCTTCCCACGCCAACTTCAGTAGACCTAACTGCTGTGGTAAATCTAGGAAGTTTGTTGTAATCCAAATTGTCTTTTACGTTCGTCCAGGTATTTGGCATGGCATCAAAAAGCGCAGGCATGCTCTCCCCCTGCATATCGGCATGTTCCACACCAACAAAGCCACCAGGCTTGAGAAGCTCGGCAGCAACTAAAACCACTTCGCGCGCAACATCTAGTCCATCGGCTCCACTAAAGAGTGCAATCGCTGGATCGTGATCGCGGGCTTCGGGATCGCGTGGAATCATCTCGCTTGGAATGTAGGGCGGATTAGAAACTAGGGCATCGACTTGATTGAAAAGTTCACTCAACAAAGATTGGTCACCGGCATTGCCATGGTGAACGATCACGTGTGATTCAACTGCTTCAAGTTTTGCAGCATGATCCACCACGTTGTGAGTAAGCCATTTGAACGCATCATCGGATAACTCGACTGCATGAACTGTAGTTCCGGGAACTTCCAAAGCCAAGGAAAGTGCAATCGCTCCGCTACCTGCACAAAGATCAATAGCGATTCGAGAGGAGCTCACAGTTTTCAAATGTTTGATTGCTGCTTCAACGAGTAACTCCGTCTCAGGTCTTGGCACAAAAACTCCAGGACCAACGGCAAGTTCAAGATGTCTGAAATATGCAATGCCAGTTAAATGCTGAAGGGGGACGCGATTGGCCCGTCTGGCCACCAGGTTTTCAAATTCAAAAAGCTGCTCGCCTGAAATCTGGTTAACGGAAGTTAATTGATTTCTTTCAACTCCAAGGACATAGGCAAGCAGTATTTCAGCGTCTACTTGCGGGCTGGACACTTGTGCCTCAGTCAGTAAGAGTGCTGCCTTACTTATTGCATTTCGCAGATCCGAACTCATAAGAGATTAGTCACCCAAAGTTGCCAGGCGCTCTTTGGTGTCCGCTTCAATGCAGGCACCAATTACTGGATCTAAGTCACCATTCATTACGGCATCAAGATTATTACTCTTGAATCCAACGCGGTGATCGGCCAGTCGGTTTTCTGGGAAGTTATAAGTTCTAATTCGCTCCGAGCGGTCAACAGTTCGAACCTGACTCTTGCGAGCATCCGATGCGGCAGCCATTGCAGCTTCTTGCGCAGCAGCCAGCATTCTGGCGCGAAGAATACGCATTGCTGATTCTTTATTTTGAAGCTGTGACTTTTCGTTCTGACACGAAACCACAATTCCAGTTGGAACGTGCGTGATACGAACCGCAGAGTCAGTTGTGTTAACACTTTGTCCCCCCGGACCCGAGGAGCGGAAAACATCGATTCGAAGATCATTCGGATCGATCGTTACATCGACTTCCTCAGCTTCGGCAAAACCAATACCCCAGCAGCCGAAGTGTGAATCCGTCCCTGTGATTCAGTTACCGGCACACGCTGCACGCGATGTACTCCGCCTTCAAACTTTAAGTTTGCAAACGGAGCATCTTCTGGTGACACAACTCCTTTGGACTTAACGGCAATCGCAATATCTTTGTAGCCACCCATGTCGGATTCTTCAGCTTCGAGAACCTGCGTTGCCCAACCGCGCTTTTCTGCAAACTTCAAATACATCCGCATCAAGTCGCCAGCGAACAATGCTGACTCTTCGCCACCGGCACCCGCTTTGATTTCAAGAATGACATCATTGCCATCCATTGGATCTCGTGGAATCAACATCTCTTGCAACTTATCGGCGGCAGCTTCACGTGCAATTGCCATTGATTCTGCTTCGGCTAGGAATGCAGCATCTTCTTCACCCATTTCGCGCGCAGCGATTTCATCATCACGAAGTTGAATCCATTCACGATACTTGGCGACAACTGGTTTTAGCTCAGCATGGCGCTTACCGATTCGGCGCGCTTCATTTGGATTGCTGTGTGTAGCAGGATCGCTGAGTTTGACTTCGAGTTCATCTAGCTCGGTAACCATTGCTTCAACTTTGTTGAAGTCTTGTCCCATTAGGTGTCCTTATAAAAGTGGTACTAAAAGTTCTGTATAGATAAAAAATGAGGCGCTGTCATCATCCGAAGACAACGACAACACCTCATTTAGAAAGCTAGGACTGCTTACCGAAGCGCTTCTCGAACTTGGCAACGCGGCCACCGGTATCAAGAATTTTCTGCTTGCCGGTGTAGAACGGGTGGCAAGCGCTGCAAACGTCAGCATGGATAACACCATTCTTTTGGGTGCTACGAGTTGTGAATGTATTTCCGCAACCACAAGTAACTGTGGTCTCTACGTACTCTGGATGAATGCCAGTCTGCACGGATTTCTCCTTATTAATACTGTGATCGGGTCGTGGGCTCGGATGCCTTACGTGAACCGACCAACCCCTTGATTCTGCCAGTTTTCGGGGATTCCCACAAAACGCCTAGGTAATGGCTCAAGTTCAAGGAATCTAGACCTTGGCAATAGCCTAAGTTTCATGTTTAGCCGCCAAGATGCCCTCGACCTAGATGCCAAGGATCCACTGGCAAAGTATCGAGAACTGTTTGTTTTCACAGATCCAGATGTTTGCTACTTGGATGGCAATTCACTGGGCCGCTTGCCTAAATCAACTGTGGAAACCATTAACAAGTTTCTAATCGAAGGCTGGGGAACCAAGATCGTCGATGGTTGGGGCGAGTGGATCGATAAAGCTGAAACCACTGGAGACTTGATTGGCCGAGCAGCACTTGGCGCAGCCGCTGGGCAAACCTTAGCAATGGACACCACGAGCGTTAACTTTTATCGTCTGGTCCGTGCGGCAATTTCAGCGCGCCCTGGACGTAAAACCATAATTACTGATGAGGCCAACTTCCCTACTGATCGATACATCATGCAAGGCATTGCCGAAGAGCTTGGCCTAAATCTTGTCGTGATTCCAAATGACTTGCAAGAACATTCCACTGGTGAAACATTTAGCGATGAATTGGTCACGCCAGAGATTCTCAAACCTTACTTAAATGATGACGTCGCTCTTGTCACGATTTCAGTGGTTGCCTACCGATCCGGCGCACTTCATAACATCAAGGAACTAACCGATCTAGTACGTGCCAGTGGTGCCTTAATGGTTTGGGATGCCAGCCATGCCGTAGGCGCAGTCGATATGCAGTTTGATCGCGACGGTGTAGACCTAGCTGTTGGTTGCACATATAAGTATGGAAACTCTGGACCGGGCTCCCCTGCTTGGTTATATGTGAGCAAGCGAATTCAGTCAGAATTGCAAATGCCGATTCAAGGTTGGTTTGCGCAACGCAATCAATTCTTAATGGGATCTAAGTTCGATCAAATAGAAGGTATGCGCGGATTTCAAATTGCAAGCCCTTCAATTATTGGCCTGCTCTGTATCGATGAAGGTTTTGGCATGATCGAAGACGCAACGATTGCTCAGATAAATGCCAAAGCCTCAAAGGGCACTGACATGATGATCGAACTATTTGATCAGTGGTTAGTTCCGCTTGGATTCGAACTAGTTACTCCGCGGGATTCAAAACTTCGTGGCGGACACATCAGTATCTACCATCCAGATGCTGCCCAAATCGCTCGAGGCTTACGCGATGACATGAAAGTGATCCCGGATTACCGGGCGCCGAACAGCATTCGTCTTGCAATCTCACCACTTCCAACTTCGTATGTTGAAGTTTTCGATGGCTTTGAACGTATTCGGAATTACACCCAATTCGGAAAATACAAAGACTTAGACCTCAGCAGCGTCAAAGTTTCCTAGTTACCCTGGGCAGAATTTACTGGTCTGCGGCCAAGGCTCTAAGTGCATTAGCAATCGTTTCGATCTTGGCTTGCATTGTTGTTAAGCCAAGTTCGAATGTGACGGCTGTCGCTTCAGGAAATGATGAGTTAACCCAAATCGTAAATGTTCCGGTGTAGGAGTTAGTTGGTGAGCCTGATTTTTCTCCGGGAATACATTCGGATTTGAATCCCGTTAATTGTGAAAGTCGGTCACTAATTGTTGCTGGTCGCTCAGGCGGGCAATCTATCTGTGCATAGGGCTGATGAAAAACCACGATTCGTTTTGGTTTTATGGTTTCAACGGCGTTCATTAAAGCTAACGTTTCAGGTTCACTTGCTGGACTCGGTCCGCTATAGGTTCTTGCCATTGGATCTGAAGCAACCCACTTAACTGGAAAGTTTCGATTCAGGTCAACGCCATTTGCATTGCGGCGGGTGACCAGTTCGGCGCCATCCGGATTGGCATCCCGAAGCACCCAGATTTCCGTATCGCTGTCAACAGATTGAGTCATGAGTTCATCAACTACGCGTTTGCCATCTGGTTCATCACCGTGGACTGTACCCACAACTAGCAAGGCATTATTTGAGTCGATTGCCGAGCCAATCAGTCTGCAAGCTGTAATGTCTACGCCATTGACGGATTTGCCAACAGAGATAGTTTCTTGGCAACCACCAGGTTTGATTGCCTCAGGTTCCTGCCAAATTTGAAATGCCCAAACACCAGCTACCACAGCGATAGTTAACAATGCGCCTTCGATCAATAACAACCAAAATTTCATGCGCACGAGATGAATCTATCTGGGCATTTGTCTCAACCAAATAAAAACGGTCCGACACTCTGATGAGAGCCGGACCGTTTTCTAATTCAATTAATCGACGTTATCCATCGAATCTGAACCCATGCCACCTGGTGCTTCAGGTGTGGTCTTTTGAACCTGCATCAAGAAGTCAAGGTTGCTCTTGGTCTCGCGAAGCTTCGTTAGCAATAGTTCAAGAGCCTGCTGGGAATCAAGTGCGTGTAGCACGCGACGAAGCTTCCAGATGACCTTTAGTTCATCAGCAGCAAGAAGAATTTCTTCGCGACGAGTTCCGGATGCTTCAACATCAACCGCTGGGAAGATACGACGATCAGCCAGGCGACGATCAAGCTTAAGTTCCATGTTTCCAGTTCCCTTGAATTCTTCGAAGATAACTTCGTCCATTCGAGATCCGGTATCAACTAGAGCTGTTGCCAAGATTGTTAGTGAGCCACCTTCTTCGATGTTGCGAGCAGCACCGAAGAACTTCTTTGGTGGATACAACGCAGCTGAGTCAACACCACCGGAAAGAATACGGCCAGAAGCTGGCGCAGAAAGGTTGTAAGCACGACCAAGACGAGTCATTGAGTCCAAAAGAACCACAACGTCATGTCCCATTTCAACCAAACGCTTTGCACGCTCAATTGCAAGTTCTGCAATTGTGGTGTGGTCTTCAGCTGGACGGTCGAAAGTCGAAGCAATAACTTCACCCTTTACCGAACGCTGCATGTCTGTTACTTCTTCTGGACGTTCGTCTACCAAAACAACCATCAAGTGAACTTCCGGATTGTTTTCAGCAATCGCATTTGCGATGTTCTGCAAAATCATGGTCTTGCCAGCCTTTGGTGGCGAAACAATCAGACCGCGCTGACCCTTACCAATCGGTGCAACCAAATCAATTACACGAGTTACTAGGTTGTTTGGCACAGTTTCTAGACGCAAACGATCCTGTGGGTAAAGCGGAGTTAGCTTGCCAAAATCAACACGCTTAATAGCTTCGTCTGGTTCAAGTCCATTAATGGATTCGATACGAACAAGTGGGTTGAACTTCTGTGGGCGATCACCTTCGCGTGGCTGCTTAACCTGACCGGTTACTGCATCGCCTTTACGAAGTGAGAAACGCTTAACTAATCCCATTGAGACATACACATCGTTTGGACCTGGCAAGTAGCCGGAGGTGCGAACGAATGCGTAGTTATCGAGAATGTCGATGATTCCTGCGACTGGCAAAAGCACATCGTCATCGGAAACTTCTAAATCGTAATCTCGGTCGCCACCACGGGCGCCACGATTGTTGCGACCATTGCTGTTGCGATCATTGCGATCACGTCCACGGCGGTTACGTCCGTTGCGGTCATTGCGATCGCCACGATCGTTGCGGTCACCACGATCATTGCGATCGTTGCCTTCAGATTCGCCATCGTTGCTACGCGGCGCACGTTCGTCACGATCTTCGCGAGGCGCACGTTCTTCACGTGGTGCGCGCTCTTCTTTTGCTGATTCGCTCTTAGCAGCGCCAGCTGGCCGGGATGCAGAACGACTGCCTCTACCGCCACCTTGCTTGGCACCAATTGCCTTAACAAGTTCGGCTTTGCGCATTCCAGAAGCGCCATCAATTCCCAGACCGGCAGCCATCGTCTTTAGTTCTGGAAGAAGTTTTGAGTTCAGCCCTTTATCTTGGGCAGTTGTCTCGGTCACGTATGTGTCCTTTATGTTTTGAGTGGTTTTAGATCCAGCAGTAATGCACGGAAATTTCGCGAGAATTTTTGCGGGATTTTCGGTGAAAGAGATTCAACCGATGCCTTAAGACTAGCAGGTCCAGCACTTTGACGCGAAATTGCCTTGAAATCTTGGGGTTTTAATCCGCTTCGGGTTCAACGTCATTATTGTCTGGGATCGCGCCTTCGTCCGCGACTCCCACAGGAGTCGCAGTAAACCCAGATTTAGCAATGATTTCCGAAGCCTGGGCAACCTGATCACTGGTACTTAACGCAATCACAGTCGGTCCAGCCC
>JBILBY010000169.1:0-2667 GCA_044353415.1 Candidatus Nanopelagicales bacterium
CACGATCATTGGGCGACGGCGATGCTTTTCGCCTACCCACTTTCCAGCTACCCTGCGAACCATTTGTCCTAATTGATGGGTATCGGTCACACCATCGGCAAGCGCAGCTTCAAGTGTTGATTTAATCTTTGGCAAGATCTCTTCAAAGACACTT
Source organism: Candidatus Nanopelagicales bacterium (assembly GCA_044353415.1). Lineage (GTDB taxonomy): Bacteria > Actinomycetota > Actinomycetes > S36-B12 > UBA5976 > UBA5976. The sequence goes on from JBILBY010000169.1 coordinate 155, forward strand.
TCTTCTTTACTAAACCCTCTGGCATGAATCTGCGGTCCGGCAATAACTTTACGCTCGGCAAAATCTATCGCCGCCACAATGGATAGGAATCCATCTTCACCAAGTACCCTGCGATCCTTTAACAGCGATTCGGATACTTCTCCGACCGTGGAACCTTCAACATAGACATAGCCACAAGGAACTGCGCCAACAATGTTGGCTTTACCATTTACTAGATCGACGACAATTCCATCACCAGCAAGCATCACTCTTGACTCAGGCACTCCGGTTTTGATTGCCAAGTCTGCATTAGCTCTCAAGTGTCGCCACTCACCATGGATTGGCATTACATTTTTTGGTTTAACTATGTTGTAGCAGTACAAAAGTTCGCCAGCTGCAGCGTGACCAGAAACGTGGACCAAGGCATTCCCCTTGTGCACAACGTGCGCCCCAAGTCGCGTCAGGTCGTTAATGATTCGATAAACGGCATTTTCATTTCCAGGAATCAACGAAGAAGCAAGGATTACGGTATCGCCGGGTCCTACCGAGATGGCGTGATCTTGATTTGCAATTCGCGCCAATGCAGCCATCGGTTCGCCTTGGGATCCCGTACAAATTAAGACTGCTTGATCGTCAGGTAGGTCTGCCATTTCATCACTTGAAATTAACGCCCCACCAGGAATGGTTAGGTAACCAAGTTCGCTGGCGAGTGCCATGTTGCGAACCATTGAGCGACCTACAAATGCAATCTTGCGATTGTTTCTTACTGCCACATCAATGATTTGCTGAACTCTATGCACGTGTGAGGCAAAGGATGCAACGATGACTCGACCTGACGCGCCACCAATGACTTGCTGAAGTGTTGGGATGATGTCTTTTTCGCTCGTAACAAATCCCGGTACTTCAGCGTTAGTTGAATCAACAAGAAATAGGTCCACGCCTTTGTCACCCAAGCGCGCAAATGCATTTAAGTCAGTAACTCGGCCATCAAGTGGAAGTTGATCCATCTTGAAATCACCGGTGATCAAAATAGTTCCGGCATCCGTGGTAACAGCTAGTGCGAGGGCATCTGGGATCGAGTGATTTACTGCGATGAACTCAACAGAAAAATCTCCAAACTTCTCTGTCATACCTTCTTTAACGGCATGCGTGTAAGCCGTTATGCGATGTTCTTTTAACTTGCTTTCGATGAAAGCCAGAGTTAGTTGTGATCCAACGATCGGTATGTCTTGCTTATGTCGCAGTAAATAAGGGACTGCTCCGATGTGATCTTCATGTCCGTGCGTCAGAATTACAGCCGCAACGTCATCAAGTCGATCTTGGATGTAAGCAAAGTCAGGCAAGATTAAATCAACACCGGGTTGCGTCTCTTCTGGAAATAAAACTCCACAGTCGACGATGAGCAATTTCCCGCGATACTCAAGCACGGTCATGTTGCGACCGATGTCGCCTAATCCACCAAGTGCAACTACGCGAAATGTGTCATCAGTTAGCGGAGGTGGAGTTGGTAACTCAATTTGTGAAAATGTCACAGACTGAAGCCACCCTTAATCAAATCTTCCTTCAGAACACGTCTCTGGTCATCAGTTGCTGGAACTAGTGGCAATCGAAGTGACCCACCGCCAGCCCTACCCAGTTGGTCAAGCGCTGCTTTCACCATGATTGCCCCGCCAGCTCTGGTCATGATGCCTTCGGTAATTGGAACTAGCGACCGATTAATCTCTCGAGCAGTTTTAACGTCATTGTTTTGCATTGCTTCAACCATCAATTTGTGGCGATCAGCCACGATATGTCCCGTGACGCTAACGACTCCAACAGCACCAATCGCTAGCAGTGCAAGGTTTAACGGATCATCACCCGAATAGTAAGCAAGATCCGATTGCGCCATGATTTGTGATGCTGCCCAAGGATCCCCTTTTGCATCTTTATTGGCGATGATTTTTGGATGTTGTGCCAGCTGCAGCATGGTGTCGTTGTTGATTGGCACGCCTGAGCGACCTGGGATGTCATAAATCATTACGGGCAGATCGGTTGAATCAGCCACTGCAACCATGTGCGCATAAATACCGGCTTGTGGTGGCTTGTTGTAATAAGGAGTGACGACAAGCAGTCCATGTGCTCCAGCTTTTTGCGCGTCTTTAGCTAGCAAAATTGAGTGAGCGGTGTCATTGGAGCCAGCACCTGCAACAACTTTGGCGCGACTCCCAACTGCGTCAATTACAACTTTAAGTAGTTCAAGTTTTTCGTGTTCGTCTGTTGTTGGGGATTCACCTGTTGTGCCATTAACTACTAGACCGTTATTGCCCAAATCAACTAAGTCATTTGCAAGCTTTGCTGCAGCGTCATAATCAATCTTGGTTCCATCAGAAGTAAACGGTGTAACCATTGCGGTCAGAACCGTTCCAAATGCAGTTTCAGCTTTCATAGTCTCACCTATTCACTTTCGACATTAACTACGGAGCGACTCGGCCATTAGCCACAAATGATGCGTGGGTAAGTGGCATGATGCGCTCGAATTCTAACTCGTACTTTTC
>JBILBY010000170.1:0-2663 GCA_044353415.1 Candidatus Nanopelagicales bacterium
TTTCTATGCCAAGTAATCAGGTTCACGATTTTCCTGACCCGACGCTGGCACCGGCTGACATCGATCTGATTGCGATTAGCGCCTTTGACTCAACGGGATTTCCGCTTGAAATTAATCCCCAAATTGTTTGGCCAAAACTTACAAAATTTGGTTCAAATTGGGATCCGGATACTTTGTTGAATGCGTATCGAGTTGGTTTGTTTCCAATGCCGTATGAAATTGATGGTAACGAATCTGCAATCGGTTGGTGGTCGCCAAAGTCGCGTGCCATCTTTTATCCCGATCAAATTCATATCTCTACGTCATTGAAATCAGAAATGAAGAAATTCACCGTAACTGTTGATCAGAACTTCGAAGCCGTTATCCGAGCTTGCGGGAATCCCGAGCGGGAAAACGGCTGGATAAATGAAGATGTGATTTCCGCCTTTACAACCCTGCACGATATTGGCGTGGCACATTCGATTGAAGTTTGGGGCGGCGATGGCAGTCTTGCTGGCGGGCTTTACGGCTTGGAACTAGGCGGGGTTTTTGCAGGGGAGTCCATGTTTCATGTAGTTAAAAATGCTTCCAAGGTGGCCTTAGTCCACCTTGGAAGTCTGCTAAACGATGGCCAAGGTCGGGTAATTGATACCCAATGGATGACCGGCCACCTTGAATCCATGGGAGCAAAAACCATTGATCGCGGGGATTATTGCCAGATATTGCCTAGTTTGCTGGGTATTTCTCCAGTTCTTTCGGTCGCTAACTAACTCCCAAACGGACATCTTGTTGCCCTCGAGCTTGACTCAAGAGCGGGGATTTCGGTATGAATTTGAGCCAGCTCCAACAATGTGATTTTGGTCCCTTGGCCCATCCCAAACCTCAATTTTTCTAAAGCGTGGGGTAGTGTTTGAAGCAGAAAACCTTGTATTGGCGCGCCGAATGCGCCTTTGCTGGATTGAACATGAAGGGCCATTCACACGTGAAAAGCACAGTACGCCGAAAGCAGATCAGAACCGTATCTGCGCTTTTGCTGGGAACAGTTTTGCTCTCTGGTTGCTCAATTGATAACGAGTATGGCCGACTTGGCATGCCAGAGCCAGCTACTGAAGAAGGCAATCGAATCCTTTCGCTTTGGCAGGGTTCTTGGCTTGCAGCTTTAATCGTTGGTGTCCTGGTTTGGGGCTTACTAATCTGGGCGATCGTTGCTTACCGACGTAAAGAAGGCGATGGCCTGCCAGAACAAACTCGCTACAACGTGCCATTAGAAATTCTTTATACCGTAGCGCCACTTCTTATGATTTTGGCTTTGTTTTATTTCACGCAGCGCGACCAAACAATTTTGACCAAGGTTGACGACAGCAGCTCACATAGCGTGAATGTTGTTGGCTGGCGTTGGTCGTGGGCATTTAACTACGAAGACGAAGGCGTATATGACGTCGGTACTCCAGGTGAGCCACCAGTGCTTTGGTTGCCGGTCGATGAAAAAGTTACGTTTGAACTAACTTCGCCTGATGTTATTCACTCATTTTGGATTCCAGCTTTCTTAATGAAGATGGACGTGGTACCAGGTAGAAACAATAAATTTGCAGTCACTCCAAACACCGAAGGCGTGTTTATGGGTAAGTGCGCTGAACTCTGTGGTGTGGACCATTCTCGAATGCTCTTTGATGTGAAAGTTGTAACTCGGGCTGAGTTTGACGCACACATTGCAGATCTAAAAGAACGCGGACAAATTGGCAAGCTCGACTCAGGTCGATCTGAAGTAGCAGGAGTCTCCTAATGGCAATTTTAGATAAGCCAGTAACTACAACTTCGCAGGCTCCGTTGCGTCCACCAGCGAAAAAGGGCAACAAAGTTGTTGGCTGGATGACTTCTACTGACCACAAGGTCATTGGAAACCTATACATGGTTACATCGTTTGCTTTCTTTGCAATCGCTGGATTGATGGCGCTGGTAATTCGCGCTGAACTAGCTCGTCCAGGTCTGCAGTTTGTCAGCAACGAGCAATACAACCAGTTGTTCACTATGCACGGCACCTTGATGCTTTTCTTGTTTGCAACTTCATTGTTCGCAGGTTTTGCAAACGCAATTATGCCGCTGCAAATCGGATCTCCAGACGTTGCGTTCCCAAGATTGAACATGATTAGTTACTGGCTGTACCTATTCGGCGGCATCATCGTAATGCTTGGCTTCCTAACCCCAGGTGGCGCTGCAGGTTTTGGTTGGTTTGCTTACGCTCCGCTTTCAAACGTGATCAACTCACCAAACGTAGGTTCTGATCTTTGGATTCTTGGTCTGACCATGTCAGGTATGGCAAGTATCCTGGGTGCGGTTAACTTCATAACAACAATCTTCACAATGCGTGCCCCTGGTATGACTATGTTCCGTATGCCGATCTTCACTTGGAACGTTCTGCTTACCAGTGTGCTCGTATTGATGGCTTTCCCAGTTCTTGCGGCAGCGATGTTAATGCTTGAATCAGATCGCAAGTTTGGTTCGCAAGTCTTTGACGCGGCCAATGGCGGTGCGATTTTATGGCAGCACTTGTTCTGGTTCTTTGGCCATCCTGAGGTTTACATTTTGGCGTTGCCGTTCTTTGGTATCGCTACTGAAATTCTTCCAGTCTTTAGCCGTAAGCCAATCTTTGGCTACAAGGGACTTGTGTTTGCAACGATTGCAAT
>JBILBY010000171.1:0-2658 GCA_044353415.1 Candidatus Nanopelagicales bacterium
AACCTAAAGTCCTGCGCCGATAGAGTTAAGGCGTGACTACACGCCAGCTGAACATGTACTTCTGGACCTTTATGTTCTGGGGACTTTCCTTTGTCTGGCTAACCAAAGTAGTTGAAACTTTTGGCTGGGTTGGCGGCGTAAGTTTCCGCGCATTCGCTGCGGTCTTGATTCTTTTGGTTCTGGCCAAGGTTATGAAAGTCGCACTCAATTATGACGTGAATGACACCAAGCACTATGCGATTCTGGGCGCCACTTCAGTTGCTATGAACCTGGGCGGAATGACTTATGCGCTTTCAAAACTAGGCACTGCGCTTACTGCAATTTTGGTAACGACCATCCCGCTTTACAGCGCACTCATCGAAAGAGTCTGGGGCAAGGCTAAGCACACCAAGTTAATGATCTTAGGTTTGTGGATTGGTTTCGGGGGAGTTGTAATCCTGATCGGTCTTTCTTCACAGGCCCTAGACTTAGATTTCTTACTCGGATTCATCGGATCAACGATTGCTTCCTTTGGATTCGCACTCGGCGGAAACTATTCCAAAGTAAGGGCGCAACACATTGGCGCCTGGGAGCAAACTATCGGAACCTTCACATTTGGCGGGCTTTACCTTTTGCCATTTATGTTTGTGGTGCCAATCGTTAAGACTCCGACGTTTGCATCCTTCGGATGGCTCTTCTTATTGGCGGCCACAGCAAGTTCCTTGGCTTACATTTTGTACTTCCGCCTAGTAGCCGAAATTGGTGCAACTAAAGCCCTAACAACGGAGTTCATGGTTCCGGTGGTGGCGGTAATCGTCGGCGCAGCATTCCTGGGGGAGACCGTAACTGTCACCGACCTAATCGGTGCAGCCTGCATCTTGCTTGGTAGCGCATTAGTGCTGGGACTTTTGCCAATTCGCCGTGACGCTAAATCGATTGCTTCCTAAATGTCTGGCAAGAAGACGCCAAAGCGATACGGGTGGAACACTCCAGTAACGGCTATCGGTCCCCAAGGTGGCGCGATGCTACGAAGTATAAAAAGCATTACTGCAGATCCGCTCACTTATCTTGAAGCCACTTGGTCAGAATTTGGTGACGTGGTTCAGTTCCCAATTCCCAAACCAGCCACGTATTTAGTGACCAGCCCAGAAGGTGCCAGAGAAGTTCTGGTAAATCAGCACAACGAAACTTCCAAGCGCACTTTGCAATACAACAATCTCTCGCTGGTAACCGGAGAAGGATTACTAACTGCTGATACTCAAGCTTGGCGACCGCGTCGACGAATGCTGCAGCCAGCTTTTCATAAAGAGATGGTGGCACTTTCGGTAAATCACATTGAAGCTGGGTTAGCAAAACTTGATGCTCACTGGCTGGAACTGACATCGGAAGGTACCGCGATAGTTGATATCGATCACGCCATGATGAGCCTGGCACTTGAAATTACATGTGGCGCATTGTTTGGAATTGATGTCGATGATGATGTTGACGAGATAACTTCAGCAACTTTAATCGCGCTTCATGGCGTAGTTGCTAGAGCACGTAATCCAATTTCAGTTCCATTAGGTTTCCCAACACCTGCGAATCTAAGAATGAAACGAGCTATCAAGCGGCTTGATAAAGCAGTCGATGCAATATTGAGTTCTCGGAATCTGAACAAACTTCCAGCGGATGCACCTATCCGAGACATGTTGGATGTGTTACTCGATCCAGATCTAGAAATTCCGTTAACCAAGCAGCAAATCCGCGACGAGATAGCAACTTTCATTGTGGCCGGTCATGAAACCGTTGCTAGTGCACTTACTTGGGCTTGGCATTTATTGGTTACCAATCCAGAAGAATTACAGAAACTTAAGAATGATACAACTCGAGCCCAGCTGGTATTCGATGAATCATTGCGGTTGTATCCACCGGCTTGGGTAATCACTCGTCGGACATTAAGTGACTTAACGGTTGATGACGTACTGATTCCAGCGAATTCTCTTGTGATTGTGAGTCCGTGGTTAGTGCATCGAAATCCAAAAGCTTGGGAAAATCCAACTGCATTTATGCCTGACCGGTTTAAAGCTGGTACCCCACAACTTGGCTACATTCCGTTTGGCGCTGGTGCGCGCTTGTGTATTGGTAAGGAGATGGCAAGACTCGAAGGATCACAAATTCTTGCTCACATCTCAACTACTTGGAACATTGAAGCCGTGCACACTTCGCAAGTTCCGATTGACGCTTCCGTCACTTTGCGGCCAGTGGCTGGGATGCCAGTACGAATCTCGCGCTTAGTTAAGTAAGTCTAAAACTTGATCATGTAGTAAGGCATTTGTGGTAATTGCATGCCCAGCCTGCATTGCGGTTTGACCTTTTATTCCTGTGACCTTACAGCCGGCTGCATTAGCAATCGCAATAAAAGCTGCCATGTCATAGTTCTGCAATTCTGGTTCGATTGCGATGTCGACTGCACCTTCGGCAACGAGCAGGTGTGACCAAAAGTCGCCATAGCCTCTGGTGCGCCAAACTGAGTTCGTAATCTTTGTCAGTGAATCTTTGCCAAGTAAATCCCAGCCAATTGGATCTGAATAAGAGAATGAGGCATCACTTAGCGATTGCACTTTTGAAGGTGAAATCTTTCGTACTGAACCATCAACATCTTTAGTAAATGCCCCATCTTCAGGACTGGCCCACCAGCGC
>JBILBY010000173.1:0-2619 GCA_044353415.1 Candidatus Nanopelagicales bacterium
CGTGGCGAAGAAACTACCGGTGGTCGTGACAAGTCTTCGATCCTGGCCGACACATTTGAAGCAATTCTTGGCGCAGTTTATTTGGATTTAGGAATTGAAGTTTCGCGCGAACTAATCCTGCGGCTACTAGATGAACAACTCGCAGAAGCTGCGGAACTTGGCGCTGGTTTGGATTGGAAAACTTCACTTCAGGAACTCACTGCCGAGTTTGGAATCGGTGTTCCAACATATGCAATCGATGAATCAGGACCTGATCACGCCAAGCGATTTGAAGCCCAAGTTGTTTTGGCCAATAAGCATTACGGGCACGGCACTGGCAGCAACAAAAAAGAAGCAGAGCAACAGGCTGCCGCAAGTGCTTATGCTGAGTTAAAGGCTGAACGTGCCATTGAAGATCAGCGCAATTCCGAAGACTCCCGCAGCAGCGAGTAGTCATGCCGGAATTACCAGAAGTCGAAGTTGTCCGTCGGGGTATCGATAAGTGGGTAAGTGGACGAACTATCGAGACCACAAAAGTTTTGCACTCTAGGGCAGTTCGTAATCACATTGCCGGATCAAAAGATTTCATCAAGCGACTTAATGGCCGCACGGTCACTTCCGTTAACCGACGCGGAAAATTCATGTGGCTCAGTTTGGATGACGATCATGCTTTGGTAACTCACTTGGGCATGAGCGGGCAAGTTCTAGTGCAACCACTTGATGCTGATCCCGAAAAACACTTACGAGTTCGGTGCACATTTACTGACAATGGACGAGCCATGCATTTCGTTGATCAACGAACTTTTGGTGGCATGGCAATTGAAGAAATGGTTGAAGACGTTGCCGGACGCTTGATTCCGGAGTCCGTCCAACACATTGCGCTAGATCCACTTGATGAGCATTTCGATCCAGAAACTTTTATTTCTGGAATTCGCAAAAAGAACACCCAGGTTAAGCGTGCAATTTTGGACCAAGCGCTAATTAGTGGAATTGGAAATATCTATGCGGATGAAGCTTTGTGGCGATCCAAAATTCATTGGGCCACGCCTACTCAGCGCTTAACCCGTGCGCAAGCAGCAACTCTCTTAAAGCATGCAACTGAAGTTATGACTCAAGCCCTTAGCCAAGGCGGGACTTCATTTGATGCGCTTTATGTGAATGTAAACGGGGAGAGTGGTTACTTCTCGCAGGAATTGAATGCCTATGGCCGAGAAGACGAACCATGCGATCGGTGCGGCAGCATCATTGTGCGCGAAGCCTTTGCTAATCGTTCGTCATTTAGGTGCCCACGTTGTCAGCGCAAACCGCGGACAAATTAAAGCCGACCCTGACAAAATAGTGCGATGGGAATAGCGCCATGACTTACATGCCGGTAGATGGAAAACCAGATCGCATGCACGTGGGTGCGCGGGCACTGGATTTAACCAAGTGGATTGAAATCAATTCTGATTACGAAATAGACCTTGCGCAAAAGCGCGATCTACTAGCAAAGAAACACGATGAAGTTTTTGTTTCCATTCCGTTAGGTGATGCGGGCTCGAGAGAAGTTCTTGAACTACTTAGCGAACACTTGCCTCGAATTTTTCCAGAACGCTGGCCAAACGAAGTTTCTGTTGACCCAAACTTGCATCCACTTGAAGCTGCGTCACTACTTGTGCAAGAAGACCTCTGCTTAATGAGCCAAGTTGGAAACGATTGGATTTTGTCAGCAGCTAGTTTGTGCTTTCCAAGTCGCTGGGATGTGCGCGAAAAGATTGGCAAGAACCTGCTTGGGATTCACGGTCCGGTGCCGCATTACGCCGAGACCATCGGAGCCGCCACTCAAAACATCTTCGACAAGCTATCTATTGAGCGTCCAATTTGGCGCGTGAACTGGACTGTAATGGATAGCGGTGAACTCCATCAGCCAACTGCAGTTCGCAGTCCTGATGCAATGGAAATCACGAGCGCCAATATCGAGGAGGCGCTCTACTTCCGACGCGAGCGCCAGACTCTGCGAAAATTGCCTGATTCTGGAGACATTCTCTTCACAATTCGCACATATTCGGACACTTTTGCTCAAGTAGTTAAGCAGTTTCCAGACTTCCGCCAGCACATTGGCACCACCATTGCTGGATCGACGCCTCAGCTAGTTGACTACAAGGGTTGGGCCAATATCCTGAACGAATTGCAATCCTGGTCAAAGTCGTAGTTTCCCTGCCCAAATCCAATGATTTCAAGGGCAAAAGATAGACTGGGCCCAAGCAATTCCACCGCCTGCGTCCTCTTCCCCTGACCAGCGAAAACTCGAGAAAGATTCGCGTGTACCTGAAGAGTCTGACGATCCGCGGCTTCAAGTCGTTCGCATCTTCAACGACCCTGAATTTTGAGCAAGGTATCACTGCAGTTGTCGGGCCAAATGGCTCCGGAAAATCCAACGTTGTAGATGCAATTGCTTGGGTTCTAGGTGAGCAAGGCGCAAAGAGTTTGCGTGGCGGAAAAATGGAAGATGTTATTTTTGCTGGATCTTCCGGTCGAGCACCGCTTGGCCGCGCTGAAGTTTTATTAACAATTGATAACTCCGATGGCGCATTGCCGATCGATTATTCCGAAGTAACTATTTCGCGAACTATGTTCCGCAATGGTGGATCTGAATATGCA
>JBILBY010000174.1:0-2613 GCA_044353415.1 Candidatus Nanopelagicales bacterium
CGTGATTACCAGCCTTACGAACTTCAAGACCTTCGCCAACGCAGACGATTGGAATCAAGTTGTTCCGCAAAGCCGCTTGGGTTTTTAGGTTCACTATCTGATTGTCTTCGCCGTGGTACTCACGTCGTTCGGAATGTCCAACGATTACAAAAGTGCAACCAAGTTTGGCCAACATGGGTCCTGAAATCTCACCCGTGAAAGCGCCTTTATCTGCTTTGGCGATGTCCTGTGCCCCGTACTTCAAAAATAGTTTGTCACCATCAACCAAAGTCTGAACTGATCTGATGTCAGTGAATGGCGGAATCACAGCAACGTCTAAAGCGGCGAAGTCATCAGCTCGAAATGTGTAAGCGAGCTTCTGGACTAGTGCAATTGCCTCAATGTGATTGAGATTCATTTTCCAGTTGCCGGCCATTAACGGGGTGCGTGCCATTTAGTTGTCCTCCAGGACTGATAAGCCAGGCAATTTTTTGCCCTCTAGATATTCCAAACTTGCGCCCCCACCAGTTGAGATATGAGAAAACGCAGCTTCATCTATTCCCAATAGTCGAACAGCTGCTGCCGAGTCACCGCCACCAACGACTGTCATGCCCGAGTTATTTGTCATCGCGAGAGCCACCGCTTTGGTGCCAGCCGCAAATGCTGACATTTCAAAAACACCCATCGGCCCATTCCACATTATTGTCTTAGCGTCAGCTAGACGGGTCTCGAAGTTTGCGATCGAATCTGGACCAATATCGAGTCCTATCCAGCCATAGGGAATGTTCTCTACCGAAACAATTTGAGTCTTGGCATCTGCAGCAAAGGCGTCAGCTACCACAATGTCGGTTGGCAGAACTATCTCAACATTTAACTTCTTAGCTCGATCCAGAATCTCTTTTACATTCTCAATCTGATCGGTCTCCAGAAGTGATGCTCCTACTGAATAACCCTTGGCCGCCAAGAACGTAAAGCACATGCCGCCACCAATGAGTAGACGATCAACATTAGAAATCAGGTTGTCAATCACTTTGAGCTTGTCGCTGACCTTAGATCCGCCAAGAACTACCGCGTAAGGACGTTCCGGATTACTTAAAACTTTTGCGAATACATCGGCTTCCGCTTTAACTAGCAGACCAGCAGCATGCGGCAATTCATTTGCCAGATCTGTCACAGATGCTTGTTCGCGATGAACGACGCCAAACCCATCACTGACGTAAAGGTCACCAAGCTTGGCCCAGGCTTTGGCTAATTCTTGCCGAGCGCTTGCGTTACCTGTTTCGCGTGCGTCAAATCTGACATTTTCTAACATTGCGATCTGACCATCAGCAAGAGCTTCGATTGTCTCCTGTGCGCTTGTCCCGCAAACATCACTTGCCAGTGGCACCTGAATACCTAAAAGTTCACTTAGGCGGAGTGCAGCGGGAGCCAACGAATACTTAGCCTCGGGCGTTCCCTTAGGGCGACCAAGGTGAGCCAGAACAACTACCCGTGCGCCACGATCTGCAAGATTCTTGAGTGTTGGCAAACTGGCACGTATTCGACCATCATCAGTTATGACACCAGCTTCGAGTGGCACATTGAGGTCACACCTTACGAAAACTACTTTTCCTGAAACCTCTAGGTCGTCAATGCCACGAATCATGAATTTAGAGTTTTGATCCGACAAACTTTGTAATGTCAACTAATCGGTTTGAGTAACCCCACTCATTGTCATACCAGCCAACAACCTTGATGGTGCTACCCATGGCATTTGTTAGCGAAGCGTCAAAGATACATGATGATGGATCAGTCACGATGTCGGAGGAAACAATTGGATCCTCGGTGTAACTTAAGTAACCCTTAAGCGCACCTTCAGCCGCGGCCTTAACAACAGCGTTTACTTCTTCTTTAGTTACAGATTTCTTTAGAACTGCAGTTAGATCGGTTGCGGAACCAGTTGGGACTGGAACGCGCATCGCATAACCATCGAGCTTGCCCTTAAGTTCTGGCATAACTAAACCGATCGCTTTTGCGGCGCCGGTTGTTGTTGGAATCAAGTTTGTTGCTGCGGCGCGAGAGCGACGAAGATCTGGATGTGGGAAATCTAGAATCACTTGGTCATTTGTATATGCGTGAATGGTTGTCATCAAACCATGATCAATACCGAAGGCATCGTGGATAGCTTTAGCCATTGGTGCCAGGCAGTTAGTTGTGCAGGACGCATTAGAAATTACGTGATGCTTAGCTGGGTCGTAAGTCTCGTGATTGACACCCATAACAATCGTTACGTCTTCATTGCTGGCCGGAGCCGAGATGATTACTTTCTTAGCGCCTGCCGAAATGTGTGCCGCGGCCTTGGTGGCATCAGTGAAATGTCCGGTTGATTCGATAACGATGTCTGCGCCTAGGTCTCCCCAGGGAAGCGCGCCTGGGTCCCGCTCAGAAGTAACGGTGATTGTCTTTCCATCTACAACTATGGAGTTGTCAGTGAAAGTAACTTCTTTGCCGAGACGGCCAAGGATGGAATCGTACTTGAGTAAGTGGGCCAGCGTTTTGTTATCAGTTAGATCGTTGATGCCAACAATCTCGATGTCTGCGCCAGTAGCGGCAATAGCTCGGAAGTAGTTACGACCAATACGGCCAAATCCATTA